>JBMNTQ010000022.1:0-17794 GCA_050945815.1 Christensenellales bacterium | reverse complement strand
TTGCCGAAGCGTTGCAGGACCTCTTTGACTGCTCTGGCCGCTTCTGTTTCCTGGCGCAGATCGCAGCGGATTGAGATGCACTGGGCGCCGTAGCTTTGGATTTGCCGGACAGCTGATCGGGCATCGGCGTCATGGCTTAAATACAGAATGGCTACATCTGCTCCTTCTTTGGAAAAGGCGGTGGCTGCTGCTAGGCCGATGCCGCTGTCGCCGCCGGATATGAGGGCGACGCGTCCGACCAGCTTGCCGCTTCCGCGATAATTCGGATTGTCGGTGATGGGGACAGGGCGCATGGCGCTTTGGCTGCCCGGCTGGGTTGATTGATGCTGCGGGGGGAAGGCGGCGGGGATTGCGGGATTGGCTTGGTTGGTTTGATTTGGCATAAAAACATCCTTTTTATTCTTAGCATGTGCAGGCGTAAGAAAAATATGCCTGAATTTGGCTAGGAATGGAGGAGACGGCCCTTTTTTGTTTGATGCGGAAGGTATGGTATACTAGCCGCAAAGCGTCTAGTATACACTTTATTTTATGCGCGTGCGAATTTTGCCCTGCGGGCAAACGCATAGGCGCGGATTATACCATATTCGCTTCGCTGCATAGGGTATACTAGCCGCAAAGCGTCTAGTATACGCTTTATTTTATGCGCGTGCGAGTTTTGCCCTGCGGCCAAACGCACATGCGCGAATTATACCATATTCGCTTCGCTGCATATGGTATACTAGCCGCAAAGCGTCTAGTATACGCTTTATTTTATGCGCGTGCGAATTTTGCCCTGCGGGCAAACGCACATGCGCGGATTATACCATATTCGCTTCGCTGCATATGGTATACTAGCCGCAAAGCGTCTAGTATACGCTTTATTTTATGCGCGTGCGAATTTTGCCCTGCGGGCAAACGCACATGCGCGGATTATACCATATTCGCTTCGCTGCATATGGTATACTAGCCGCAAAGCGTCTAGTATACGCTTTATTTTATGCGCGTGCGAATTTTGCCCTGCGGGCAAACGCACATGCGCGGATTATACCATATTCGCTTCGCTGCATATGGTATAATGGAACAAGTTGTAAAGGAACACGTGCTTCCTGTTTGCCGGGCTTTATTTTAAAGGGGGTATATATGTTGAAGTTGGAGCTGACCTTGGTGCGCCATGGTAAAGTGGAGCCATTAAACCTTGGAATTTGTTATGGCTGGACGGATATGAGCCTGAACGCGACCGGTCGAGGTGAGGCGCAGAAGGCGGGCGCATTTTTAGCGGACAAGGAGTTTGACGCTGTGTACGTCAGCCCGTTCAAGCGGACCTGGGAAACCGCCTGGGAGATATTGGAGCAAAATCCGGCCATGCGTGATCGTAAGCGCATTACGACGATGGAAGAGCTGCGAGAATACTATTTTGGCTGTTGGGAGGGGATTTCCTACGAGAGCATTGTGCAGAAATATCCGGAGCTTTGGCAGAGCTATCTGGACGGCAACCGGGAATTTTCTGCACCGGGCGGGGAGACCATTGAAGGATTTACCCGCCGGGTATGCCGGGGAGTGGATACTATTTTGGAGAAACACTCCGAAGGGAAGATATTGGTGGTAACCCATTATGGATGTATTTCTACGATTATTCCCTATTTGCTGGAGTTGGAGAATTGTCTGGGGTGGCGCTTTCGCGTACAGACCGGCGGCGTCTGCACCATAGAGATCGAGGACGGTTTTGCGCGCTTGTCGCGGCTTGGGATATAATTCAGGGAATAAGGTTTGAATCGTACAAATGAGTGGTGTATAATTATAATGATACGCTTGTAGCGATTTCTGTGAACCATGCGGCTATGGGCCTTGGAGACAGGGGGAGAGACCTGTTTGCCAGGAGGGGCGCACGATTCACGAGGGGATATGATTTTTAACAAAAGGTGGGTTTGTATTGAGGATGATGTTAGGCAATGAAGCTGTAGCTCTGGGCGCGGTGCACGCCGGGGTGAAGGTTGCAGCCGCTTACCCGGGGACGCCCAGTACGGAAATTACGGAGGCGGTCGCCCTGCATGACGGGGTGTATTCTGAATGGTCGCCTAATGAGAAGGTGGCGATGGAGGTTGCCATCGGCGCTAGCGTTGCCGGAGCTCGTGCTATGTGTACGATGAAGCATGTAGGCCTGAACGTGGCGGCGGATCCCGCGTTTACTGCGGCGTATACCGGCGTAGGCGGCGGGCTGGTGATTTGTGTGGCGGATGACCCGGGGATGCATAGTTCGCAGAATGAGCAGGACACCAGGATTCTGGCGCGGGCTGCCAACATTCCTGTGTTGGAGCCGTCGGACAGCCAAGAGGCCTATGATTTTATGAGGCTGGCGTTTGATTTAAGCGAGCAGTATGATACGCCGATTATTTTGCGGCTGGTGACGAGAATTTCCCACTCCCAAGGAATCGTTTCCACCAGCGAGCCGTTGCCTCAAAAGCTTTTGGAATATAAAAAGGATATAACAAAATATGTGATGATGCCGGGCATGGCGAAGAAACGCCATGTTGTGGTGGAACAGCGCATGATAACTATGCAGAATGACGCTTCAAAGATGGACATTAACCGCGTGGTTGCGGGTTCGAAGGTCGGGGTTATTACCAGTGGCGCTGTGTATAATTATGTTAAGGAGGGCCTGCCTGAGGCATCGATTTTGAAGCTGGGGCTGGTGCATCCGTTGCCCAAGGAACTGATCCGGGAATTTGCTGCGACTGTGGAGACGCTGTATGTGGCTGAGGAGCTGGAGCCTGTTATAGAGGAGCAGGTAAAAGCGATGGGGATTCCTGTGATCGGCAAGGAGATATTCTCTATACAGGGCGAGTTGTCTAAAAACTTGATTGCTGAGAAGATCGGCGGAGTTGCGCCGCCGAAGGACCAGGAGGCCGTTCTGCCGGGGAGGCCGCCGGTGTTGTGTGTGGGCTGTCCCCATCGGGCGGTTTTTCATGTGCTTTCCAAAATGCGATTGACTGTTTCCGGCGACATCGGCTGTTATACATTGGGGGCGTTGCCACCGCTTTCAGCTATGGATACGACGGTGTGTATGGGCGCTAGCGTGGGCATGGCGCTGGGGATGGAGAAGGCCCGGGGACGGGATTTTGCTAAGAAATCTCTGGCTGTAATTGGGGATTCCACCTTTATCCACAGCGGTATTACAGGGCTGATTGATGTTGTGTATAACAGGGGGAACACCACGGTATTGTTGCTGGACAACTCTATTACGGGGATGACCGGCCATCAGCACAACCCTGCTACTGGCAAGAACATCAAGGGAGAAACTGCGCCTGCTCTTAATTTGGAGGCGCTGTGCCGGGCGATTGGCGTTTCGGATATTAAACGGGTGGACCCGTTTAATATGACGGAGCTGGAGGCAGCCTTGCGCGACTCGTTGGAGCGCGACGGGCCTTCTGTGGTCATTGCCGAGCGTCCTTGTGCGCTGCTGGTTAAAGAAAAGCAGCCGCCTTTGGAAATATTGGATAATTGTAAAAAATGCAAGATGTGCATGAAGATCGGCTGTCCGGCTATCATGCTTTCCGGTAAAGATGTGGTGATCGATGCGAACCAGTGTAACGGCTGCGGCCTTTGCGTGCGTGTGTGTCCGTTCCAAAGCATAGGAAGGAGAGAGCAGCAATGAGCACCAATGTTTTGATTGTGGGCGTGGGCGGCCAGGGGACGTTGCTGGCCAGCCGTTTGCTGGGTAATGTGGCGATGGGCCGCGGTTATGATGTGAAGATGAGCGAGGTACATGGCATGTCCCAGCGGGGCGGCAGCGTGGTGACCTATGTGCGTTATGGGGAAGAACTGTATTCGCCGTTGGTGGAGCGGGGACAGGCGGACTATATCGTGGCGTTTGAGCTTTTAGAGGCGATGCGTTATGTGCATTACCTGAAAGAGGGCGGACGGATTATTGTTAACACCCAGAAAATTTTGCCTATGCCGGTGATTACCGGTGGGGTGGACTACCCTCAGGATTTGCCGGATCAGCTCAAGGCGGCCTGCCCCAGCGCCCTAATGTTGGATGCGCTGGCTTTAGCGCGCTCGTGCGGCAGTGAGCGGGCGGTGAACACGGTTTTGATGGGGGTGTTGGCTATGTTCCTGGAATTTTCGCCAGAGGACTGGGATGCGGCCCTTCGAGTGACGCTGAAGCCTAAGATATTGGACATGAATATGAAGGCGTTTCATACAGGGCTTGCATGGGCGAAGCAAAACCTCCTGTAAGTTTGCAGCTTAGGGGGAGGACGCTTTGGGATTCTGGGAGACGGCTGACAGGCATGTGCTGGACTATGTGGCAGCGCTTGCATTTTAAACAGGGGGGTTGGGGATGATAAAGTCGTTGTTTGACTTGCACTCCTCCGGAGCTTTTGTGCGTGCTGAAAAGAGGCGGATTCGCGCTCTTTTGCTGGACAAGCGCATTTCCATGACGCCGGGCGACGTCTTGCACTTCACTTCCCAGGCGATTGACCATTTACAGCAGTTGCCGGTTTATCGTGCGGCACGTTGTTTGTTTGTATATGTTTCCTGCGGAAATGAGGTGGGCACCCATGCTTTGATTCGCAGGGCGCGGGAGGACGGAAAGAAGGTAGGCGTGCCGCTCTGCCTGGACAAGGGGGAGATGGTTTGCTGTGGGATTGCGTCTTTGTCGGCACTGTGCCCTGGGCGGCGCGGCATCTTAGAGCCGGTGGATCGGACGGGCGAAATACAGCCGGAGGAGATTGATTTGGCGGTGGTGCCCGGGGTAGCCTTTGACGAGACAGGGAGCCGCCTAGGACAAGGGGGCGGATATTATGACCGGTTTCTGCCTACGATCAGACATGCCTGCCGGATTGGGCTGTGTTATGAATGGCAGGTGTTGAAAAAGTTGCCCACGGAAAAACACGATGAAAAAATGGACTATATTGTCCATCAGGAAAGAGCGATAAGAATGGCGGATGCGGGATGCTGAGGATTATTGCGGGGGAAATGGGCGGACGAAAAATCCTGGCGCCTTCCGGACATAAGACGCGCCCTACCCAGAACAAAACCAGAGAGGCGCTTTTCTCTATCCTGCAGCATAAAATTCCGGGATGCCGCTTTTTAGATTTGTTTGCCGGCTCGGGGGCCAATGGATTGGAGGCGGTCAGCCGCGGTGCTGCTTCGGTTGTGTTTGTGGAGCGAGACGGTGATGCACTGCGGACCTTGCGCGGTAATATTCGGGCGCTGGGTGCTGAGAACCGTTGCGAGCTTGCAGCCGGAGATTTCAAGATGGTGATGGGCAGGCTGAAGGGGCGATTTGATGTGGTGTTTATGGATCCGCCTTACAATGGGGAGTTGATTCCCCAAACGATGGAGCGGTTGTGCTTGGGAAGATTGGTGGACGGAGAGAGTGCGGTGGTGTTGGAGCATGAAGGGCCGCTGCCGGATATTCAAGGGTTTACCCTTGTAGATCAGCGCAAATATGGACGGACGCTGCTGTCATTTTTTCAGTGGAAGGAGAGTGCGGATGAGGACTTGTGTGTACCCGGGGAGCTTTGATCCGATTACCAACGGACACTTGGATATCATTCGACGGGCATCTCGGATGTTTGATCGGGTGGTAGTCGGTGTTTTGCATAATTTTGACAAAAAATCTTGCTTTTCTATGGAAAAGAAGATAGGATATATTAATAAATCCATACATGATATTCAGAATGTGGAAGTGCGCAGCTTTGACGGGCTGTTGGTAGACTTTGTGGCGCAGTGCGGCGCTAATTGGATTGTCCGTGGATTGCGGGCCATATCGGATTTTGAATATGAATTCAAGATGGCGGCGATGAACCACCATCTTGCGCCTTCCATCGAAATGATTTTCTTGATGACCAGTCAGGACTACTCCTATTTGAGCTCCAGCCTTGTAAAGGAAGTGGGGATGTTGGGGGGCGAGATTCGCGGCCTGATTCCAGATGGGATTTACGAAGATGTCCGACAAATTCTTTTGAATATGAGAAAATGACAGGAGGCTGGCTATGAGCGTAAACGAACTGATAGAGGAACTGGAAAATGAAATTGAAAACAGTTCCAGTTTTCCGCTGACCGGCAAAAAAATGGTGGATCGGGATGTGTTTTTGGAGATCATCAAGGACTTGAAAGACACCATCCCCGACGAAGTTTCCAAGGCTCGCCAAATTGTTGCTGAAAAGCAGCGTATTTTGCTGGACGCTCAGAAAGAAGCCGACGCTTTGCTGCAGGACGCAGAATCCAAGCTGAGCGCGCTGGTGGATGAGCATGAAGTGGCAAAACAGGCTTATGCCCGTTCTCAGGAAATCATCGCAAATGCCCAGAATACGGCGCGGGAAATTCGCAGCGGTGCTCAGGTGTATGCTGATGAAATTTTGCAGGATCTGCAGCGTTATTTGAGCGAATATAACGATATCATTGCCAATAACCGTGAGGAATTGGGTGAAAAATAAGAAACGGCCGCCTTTTGAGGGCGGCTTTTTATAATAAGAAAATTATGCGTTAGATGCGTGGTTCCTAGAGGGCCTAAGCCGATGGGGAAGAAAGCAACGGAGTTTTTAATATGCGTTTACGCATGCTGCAAAGAATAGAGGGCTATGGCTGCAAGAAAGCATCCATCCGCTTTTGACGGGTGGATGCTTTTTGTGTTTCGTAGACGCCAAAGTTATCCTTATTCCCTGTGTGTTCTATACAAAATTGTGACGTGTTTCATGCAGAAGGCACTCTAGACCCTTCTATTTTGATATGTATACAACAACTTATATTCTCCTTTTTGATTATCTTTTTCTTGCTGCCTCGTTTGGAAAGAAGAGGTTGCTTAGTATGTCTCGTTATTTTAGCATGACCTGCTGGGTCGGTATTATATTGGATATGCCGGCTGGAAGAAACGGTATCACGATTTGAAATTCACTTTAGAATTTTCAAGGAATCGTATGTATAGGTTGTTTTTTGGACCGGTTTCTGCTTATAATTCTCATAGATCTAGATTGGCAGCAAGGAGGTCTTGCTTTTGTAGTATAGGAAAAGTGATTAAGATGGGTGGATGACAAATATATGACGTAACAAGAAGGGTTCTCTTGCGCTGATTGACCTTACCGACGAAAGGAGTTATATGCCGAAGATAATGATAAAAGAGTATGCAAAAGAGGAACCGCCTGTTGCGGACAGGACTCTCTATCTCTATTTTATCTTGTTCGCCGGCATTTTGTTCGGTACGGCGTTTTTGTTCAATACACCCGGCGAAATCTGGTATGGGAATATAGCCATTTTGACATCCCCGGCAAATCTGATTACCGACTATTTTAAAATTGCCAACATTGGTGCAGCGTTTGTGAATGCTGCAATCATGGTTGTCCAAGCAATTATCATCATAAAAAGGAGTAAGACTCGGATCGATGGGTTGCTGATGGCAGCGATTTTTACGATCGCAGGCTTCTCTTTGTTTGGGAAAAATCTATATAATTCTTCTCCGATTATTTTAGGCGTTTTTGCTTACGCAAGATTCGCCAAAATACCTTTTGCTCAGTTGGTGCCGGTCGCTTTGTTTGGCACGGCCCTTGGCCCTTTGGTAAGCGAGGTATCTTTTAATTTCGGCCTGCCGTTTTATCAGGGATTGCTATTGGGCATGCTGTCTGGAGTTGTTTCAGGCTTTATCATGCCTGTTCTGGCACGGCATTTTATTAATTTTCATAAAGGGTTTAGCCTGTATAATATTGGATTTACTGCCGGAATAGTTGCGACCCTATGCACGGCAATATTCCGCGGATTCGGATTGGATGTTGATTCGCTCTATTTGGTATCGCATGGAAACAACAAGCCCCTATCTCTGTTTCTTTTCATTTTATTTGCAGCGATGCTTCTTGTCGGCCTTGCTTCGAACCGGTGGTCTTTTAAGGGATATAGGCTGCTTATGAAGGAATCGGGGCAAGGGGTAAGCAATTTTCTTAAAAATCACCGCCATGGGACTGTATTCATCAACATGTCTCTTTTGGGGATTGTTTCCATGCTGTATATACTGATAGTCGGCGGTGAATTGAACGGACCGGTGATTGGAGGTATCTTCACGATTGTGGGGTTTGGTGCCTCGGGAAAGCATCTTAAAAACGTACCGCCTATCTTGTTAGGCGTTTTTCTGGTTAGTTATTTCAGTGTACACGACGTTAGTTCCACTTCTGCTCTGCTTGCCGCGCTCTTTGGCACGACCCTTGCTCCGATAAGCGGTTATTACGGACCGATAGCGGGTGTTATCGCCGGAGGGCTTCATATGACCTTTTCTGCTAACATTTCATTTTTGCATGCAGGTATGAACCTTTATAATAACGGATTCTCCGGTGGGTTTATTGCTGCCATAATGGTACCCATTCTTGAAAAGATATCTGAAAAAAAGGATAAGAAGAATTATGCCTCAACACAAGAGCGAGGCGAATAGAGCGGAGGGCCTCCCAAGCATTCCTAAATGGCATGGCTGCACAGGATAAGGACGCAAGCACCCCTCTTGGAATCAAGTGATACGGGGGCTTGAGTTCTGTCGGTTATGCCGGAAACGCATCTTCTCGGCCTTTGCCTATTGGAAGCTTTGGGGCAGCGCGGAAGAGGAGAGCCTGCTTTAAAAGGGCGGGGATATTAGTTTAATTCGTCTAAGGACAGGGAAAAGCTGGGGGCGAATTTTTCCATGAAGTAGGAGACCTCCGGCCGACCCAGCCGGTCGATGCTGCTGCGGATGTTGGCCTGCGCCTTTTCAAACTCCATATTTCCGGCCTTCATTTCCTCGACACACTTTAGATAGGCGCAGATGCGGTCGGCGGCTTTGACGATTTGCCATTCCTCGCTCGTCTCGTCCGGGAGCAGTAGGGGCTGATATTCGGCCTGTAGGTCGTCGGGCAGCATGGCAAGCAGAGTGCTGGCGGCGATTTGTTCGACCTTTTTATAGGCGTGCTTGATTTCCGGGTTGAAATATTTGATAGGTGTAGACAAATCGCCGGTGATAACTTCTGGTGCTTCGTGGTAGACGGCTAGCGCTAAAACCTTGCCTTCATCGACACGGCCGTCATAATAACGGTTTTTGATGCGGCATAGTGCATGGGCAACCATAGAGACCTGCAAAGAATGCTCCTGGATATTTTCTGATTGGGTGTTGCGCATGATGTTCCAGCGCCGGATAAAGCGCATACGGGACAAATAGGCAAAAAAGTGGCTCATGGGCGATTCCTCCCGATTGGTGTTGGATAAATTCTATAAACTATTATAATATACGGGATGGAAATAGTAAACGACAGGTGACGATACCGACTGCATACAAAAGACGTATTTATTTCCTGTAGAGTTTTTGATACACTTATAGTATTGAGAATGGAATGGAGTTTGAAATGGAAATTGGAATGTCTACGGCCAGCTTTTTTGGGCTCTATCATACTGAGGACGCGTTGAAACAGATTGGTGATATGGGGCTTTCCCTGTGTGAGGTTTTTTTAGACAGCTATACGGAGTATGACGAAGCTTTTGCTCATACCCTCAATGATATTGCATGTAGCTATGGGCTTAGGGTGCATTCGGTGCATGCCATGGGGACGCAATTTGAACCGCAGCTTTTCTCTGTAAACAAGAGGCAAAAAAAAGACGCCTTCCATGTATTGGGCAGGGTTATGCAGGCGGCGAAAATCCTGGGGGCACAGTGTTTTGTTTTTCATGGGCCTTTGAACTTGAAACGCAGCTTTTATCGGCGAAATTATGAGACGTTTTGTGCGCAGATTGATGAAATTACGTCTTTTTGTCAGGACTACGGCATAAAACTTGCCTGGGAGAATGTACATTGGTGCGCGTATAGCGCACCGGGATTTGCTGAGAAGCTGCGCAAGCGTTGCAGAACAGATAATCTGTATTATACGTTGGATTTAAAGCAGGCTGCTTTTTCGGGCTACTCCATCGAGGAATATATTGAGGATATGGATGGAGACATTGTCAACCTGCATATTTGTGATTTTCGCATCAGCGGCGGCGAGGTGCGGCCGTTGTTGCCCGGAGCAGGCGAATGCGACTGGGAGGCTGTGGGCGCGGCTTTGGACCGGCAGGGATATGCAGGGCCGGCGATTATTGAAGTTTACCAGGATAGCCGCCATGGCCTGGCCGAGTTGAGCCGCAGCGTAGAATGGGTTAAGGGGGTTTTGGGCTGAATCAGGGCTTGTATTTCTCCAGAATCTGTTCCACCCATAGCCGCTGGGGGCCTTCGACAATGGAGAAAGGCTGGGAGGTGGAAGTTGAGCCCTCCCGGAACATGAGGAGGTTGGGCCCTTGGCGAACTTCATTCTCCCAAACCTGCACATAGAAAAGGGCGTAGGGGATATAGCCGTCCTTGAAGGCCAGAATGGTGATTTCGCCCCAGGGCATGGCTAAAAGATCCTGATAATGGGTATCTTTGATGATAGGGACTCTGATTAATTGGGTTTTGCCGTCGTCGCCTGTTGTATAGGTTTGGCTGGTTTCCGGAATGACGATGGTAACCCCGGCAAGGGGCACATCGCTGGCGCCGTCTACCGCCTGGATTTGCAGGCTGCCTGTGTCGGCTGGGGCGGCATCTGCCGGGCTATGCCCGGGCTTTTCGTTAAACAGCGCGATGCTGCCGACTACGACTAAGGCAAGGGCGCAGAGCACGACGGCGGCGGATAGTATCCTGTTGAGAAGGGCAGTTGAACGTTTCATTTTTTCCCCCCAAGCTAACTTAATATGATACAATATATTATGTATTGCCTGGAGGCATGACAGAATCTGTGATAGGCTGGAGTTTAAATATTGATGGGAGGTTTAATTGGATGGAACAAAGGCTAGTATTTGATTTTAACAATATGATGTCTGAGGCCATTGGAAGCAAGGGGATTCCCAGCGCTGAGGTAGATGCCTTGGCGGATGAGATAAGGAAAGCTATCTTCACCTTGCAACAAAAACGAGCGCTGTTGCCTTGGCGAGACCTCCCGTATTCACAAGATGATGTGGTGAAGGATATACTATCCTGTGCGTCGGCTATCCGCAAGGGATTTAATACGTTTGTGGTTTTGGGCATTGGCGGGTCGGCTTTGGGACCGATTGCTGTGCATCAGGCGCTGAAGCATTTGCACTATAACGAATTGACAGCCAAGAAACGCGGCGGACCGCGGTTTTACGTGGAAGACAATATCGATCCGGAGCGTATGGCTGCCTTGCTGGACGTGGTGGATCTGGAGCGTACGGCGTTCAATGTTGTGACGAAATCGGGCAGTACGTCGGAGACTATGTCGCAGTTTTTGATCATTACCGACCTTCTAAAGAGAAAGCTGGGGAAGGATTATAGTAAGCACATTTTTGCAACAACCGATGCGGAAAAGGGCAATCTGATTCGCATTGCCCGCCGCGACGATATTATGACATTTATCATACCCGATGGGGTGGGTGGCCGTTTTTCCGAGCTGTGTCCTGTGGGGTTGCTGCCTGCGGCAGTGTGCGGGATCGATATTCGCGAGCTGCTTGAGGGGGCTGCGGTTATGGATGAGATTTGCTTGCAGGAGGATGTGTGGAAAAACCCTGCTGCCTTTGGCGCCGCTTTGCAATACCTGGCTATGGGGAAGGGCTGTAACATTTCCGTGATGATGCCTTACGCAGATTCGTTGAAATATATTGCCGACTGGTATGCTCAGCTTTGGGCGGAATCTTTGGGTAAGCGCTATGATAGGAATAAGAACGAAGTGTTTGTGGGGCAGACCCCTGTGAAAGCTTTGGGGGTGACCGACCAGCATTCGCAGGTACAGCTATATACCGAAGGGCCGTTTGATAAGACGGTCACATTTCTGGCTGTGGAGGAGTATCGGGCGCAGGTGCCTATCCCTTCGGGGTTTGCTGAACATAAGAGTGTGGCTTTTTTAAGCGGACACAGCTTAAATGAGTTGATTCAAGCGGAGCAGAAGGCTACGGCGTTTGCGTTGCTGAAGGCGGGGCGCATGAATTGCACCATTACTCTGCCGAAGGTTACTGAATGTACCATAGGACAATTGCTGTATTATTTCGAGGTGCAGACAGCGATTATGGGCGAATTGCTGGGCATTGATGCCTTTGACCAGCCCGGCGTGGAGGAAGGCAAGAACGCTACTTATGCGCTGTTGGGGCGGGAGGGGTTTGATGAGAAGCGGGAGGAGCTGTCGGCTCAGCCTCCGAAATTTCGTCAGTATATTTTATAAGGTTGGTTTGTTTCATGAAAAAGAGCATCCTTTGTGAAGGAGGATGCTCTTTTTTTGTGCTGTGAATTTGAAAGGACGCCGCGCAGGCGAAAAGCATGGGCCTTTTGGGGGATGCTGGGCGGCTGGGCTTTTAGGTGTCTTGGTAGCCTGCGGCACGTTGGATCATGCGGTTGTGGTCGATATCCGGCAGGGCGGACAGATCGGATGTGCTGCCTTGGAAATATAATTCGAGATGCCCGGCCAGGTCGTTGGTCGGGATTTTGTCGTTGCCATAGGGGGCGCCGGATAGTGAAGCGGCATACAATGTGCCGTTGATGTTTACCAATACGGCACGTTTTTCCCAGCTGCCGTCTATAAAGATGCTGGTGAGGGCCTGGGTGGCACCGGCGTCTTGCGGTTCGACATAGGCATGGTTGACGCCACCGGTGCGAACCAGACGAAAGGCAGTGCCTGTATTGAAGTCGATTACGGTAAAGGGCGTTTCCCCTTTCAACTGGCTGGAGGCAGAGGGCCAATCCAGCAGGACGCCGGCAGCTTGTTGTTTGATGGCGCCGGGGCCGTTGATCTTTATGTTGGTGGACAGGATGGCCCGCTTGGCTTGGATGGAATACAGCAGATTCAGTGTTGCATGGTCTGCTGTGCCGGTGGCGGGCAAGCCGTTTGTTTGTTGAAAGGCAGAAACGGCGTTTTGGGTCATGGAGGCGTAGTTGCCTGATGGTATGAAATAGAGATAATCCAACTCGCGCAACCGTGCCTGCATAAAAATAACCCCAAGGCTGTGGACGCCCGGTTGTATAGCCTCAAGCTCCGTGGCGGCTGCCGACACAAAGGGCAAGGACAGCGCCAAGGCTAGGGAAAAAGCTAAGATCAGGAAAATTGTTAGGATTTTTTTCATAGGTATCCCCTCGCGGATTTTCATTTATTTTAACACATTTCAAACAAAAAAGGAATTTTCCTTTGTTTTACAGATATGATATACTAGCCGCAAAGCGTCTAGTATACGCTTCATTTTATGCGCGTGCGAATTTTGCCCTACGGCCAAATGCATAGGCGCGGATTATACCATATTGGCTTCGCTGCATATGGTATAATAAAAATATAGGTGTGAAATTTATCGGCAATCGGGGGAGGCGTTTTTTGTGCAGTGTGGATGTCCGAATTGTGGAATATTGATGGCCAAAGCGCAGCGGGGAATGCAGAGCCGTTGTATATGCCCAAACTGCGGCCATGAATGCGAAGATTGTTTGGGGATGAAGCGGCGTTTTCCTGAGCGGATTGAGAAAGGTGCGAGCATTCCGCTGGATATTTTGCGACGATATGGTGAGGAAAAGTAAGCTTTAGAAACGCTTTTATAATAAGATGCAGAAAAAAACAAGGGCATAGCCCTTGTTTTTAATTTCGTGCCAATATCTACCCTTGGAAAGAATCCACCTCTTGTTTCATTTGAGTGGCCTTCTGTTTTGCTTGCTGGACTTCGTTTGCAGGGGCGTCTTTTGTGGGGTAATAGCCTTTTTGGTTCATGGCATTGAAGATCTTGTACTGGTCGTTAGTAACTTCGTTGAGCTGACAGGACAGCACATTGCGCAGATTCGGGCAGGAAGCCTCAGAAATAAAGAGCGTGTAACTGTTCATCAATTGCTTTTGTGCGCTTAAGAGATCGTTTAATAGATCTTGTTCGCTTAGGTTGGCTTGTTGGTGGCTCATGTCATTTTCCTCCTGTTGATTTATTGGTGGCTGTTTAGGTAGTTCATCATATCGTTGAAGTGAGTTTTATGGTGCTGAGCGACAGAACAAGCCAAGTCCTTGAGGTTGGGGTCGGCAAGATAGCCGGAATACAGTTCGCTTTTTTTGAAGGCGAGGGCAACATGCTTCATCTGGTCTTGCAGCAAGGTTAAACTTTTGCTGTCAATTTGTGGTTGGTTTTGATTCATAGAAAAACCTCCTTTTTCTTGTAGTTCTCAGCCTAGTATGCGCCAATCATGAATTGATTATTCTGTTAGAAATTGGAACGGTGGAATTTCATGCATAAAAATATTCAAAAATGCATTCTCGTTGGTTTTGAGGTTTTTTTATATTTGAAAAACAGAGAGAAAAAGATATAATTGTAAAATAAGGAGATTTTTATGGGAAAGATTACATTGTTGCAGAAGCAAAAGCGCAATCGGCAACGTATGAACCTGCATATAGACGGGGAGTATTATTGTTCGTTGGACGCGGAGGTTGCTCTGCGGCATGGGCTTTTTGAGGGACAGGAACTAGACTGTGCCGATTTTGCGATGCTGATCGGTGAGGATGAGTGGAGAAGCGCTATGGATACGGCGCTGCGATATTTGGCACAAGCGAGGACCACCTGGGAGATTCGGGAGAAGCTGAAGAAAAAAGATTATAACGATGAGTTGATCCAGGAAATATTGGACAAGCTGGACGACTGGGGCTATTTAGATGACCTATCCTATGCGGCGGCTTTAATCAAAGACAGGACGGCAGGTGGCAAAAGCCGACGGGAAATTGGAGAGGTGCTGTATAGGAAAGGTGTGCCGCGGGAGATTGCGGATGCGGCATGGGAGCAAGTCTCCCCGGATACGGAGCGGGACGCGGCACGTCTGTACGCCGAAAAGCGGTTGAAGGACCCGGGTGATAGAGTGGCTGTGGCCAAGCTGAAAAACACGATGTACCGCAAAGGATTTCCAGGGGAAATGATTGACGATGCCCTATCTGGATTGGATGCAAAGGAGGAAGACGGGGATGCGTGACGAGGTTGTTGCCCTCTTGATTGGAAATATGGGCAGATTTATTTCCGGTCAGGCCATGTCGGAGCAACTGGGAATTTCCCGCACGGCAGTATGGAAGCATATCAGCAAGCTCAAGCAGGAGGGGTGCGATATTGTTTCGGTGAACAACCGCGGACATATGCTTAAAAGTATGCCGGATAGCTTACATCCCGGCTTTTTCCGCGTGGTGTTTGACAAGCCGCGGGAGATGTTTTACTACAAGGAGCTGGACTCTACCAACACCCGGGCAAAGCAGTTGGCCGCTGACGGCTGCCCGGACGGCACTTTGGTGGTGGCGGACCGGCAGACCGGGGGGCGCGGCCGGCTGGGGCGCGGCTTTTTCTCGCCCACAGGCGGTATTTGGATGAGCCTGGTGTTGCGGCCGCATTTGGCGCCCGGCGACGCACAAAAGATTACGTTGATGGCAGCGGTGGCTGTGGTTCAGGCGATTAGTGTGTTTACTTCGGCACGGCCGCAGATAAAATGGCCCAATGATATATTAATAGGCGAGAAGAAGCTTTGCGGCATTTTAACTGAGATGGTTGCGGATATGGATGCGTTGAACTATGTTGTGGTGGGCATTGGCCTAAATGCCAACATTGAAGAAGAGGACATGCCTGAGACGCTCAGGCCCCATATGACGTCGCTTTTGATTGAGTCTGGTTGTCCGGTGTCGAGGCTGCAGTTAACCAGCGCCATTGTTACCCGGCTGGAGGATATTCTAAACGCTTACCTTGAAAAGGGTGATTTCGAGCAGGTGCGCAGGGAATATGAGAAGTATTCTTTGCAGGGGTCGGTTCGGATAACCGGTATTGGCTTTGAGGAATCCGGACAGATAGCGGGGATTGACGAGAACGGCGAGCTGTTGCTGGAATTGGACAATGGCGAAGTACGCAGGTTTTTGAACGGGGAAGTGAGCTTGAGGAGGATGGAACAGCATGTTTGACGGCTACTTGACCGATGTGGAAGGGGTGCTTGTAGGGCATGCGCAAAACAGGGATGCCCGAACGGGCTGCAGCGTTGTTCTCTGCCCCAAGGGGGCGGTGGCCGGCGTAGATGTGCGCGGCGGCGCACCGGGTACGCGGGAGACAGATGTGCTGCGGCAGGGGAATCTGGTGGAAAGGATTCATGGCGTTTTGCTGGCTGGGGGCAGCGCGTTTGGATTGGATGCTGCTGGCGGCGTGATGCGCTGTTTGGAACAGCGTGGCGTGGGACTGGACGTGGGCGTGGCCAACGTGCCTATTGTTTGCGGTGCTGTGCTGTTTGATTTGGCGGTGGGGGATGGGGCTGTGCGCCCGGACGGGCCTATGGGCTATGCTGCCTGTGAGGATGCGTTTCAAAAAGGGGGGAAGCCCCAGGGAGCTGTGGGCGCCGGCACCGGTGCGACAGTGGGCAAGGCTGCGGGTGCGGCTTACTGTATGCGCGGCGGCCTGGGTAGCGCTTCTTTGCATTTGTCCGGCGATGTTGTTGTATCGGCGATTGCGGCAGTAAATGCCTTGGGGGATGTTGTAGACTATCGAACTGGAGAGATACTGGCAGGGGCGCGCCGTAAGGGCGAGTTTCTAGACTTGCGAAGCTATATGATATCAGGAGGTGAATCGTTCGCTTTGGTGGGGGGCAACACCACCATTGGGGTTGTTGCTACGAATGCGGCGCTGGATAAGGGACAGGCACTGCGGCTGGCAACTGTTGCCCAGGATGGATTGGCCCTGTCAATTCGGCCGGTGCATACCCTGTCGGACGGGGATACCGTGTTTTCTCTGGCTACCGGCACGCAGACGGCGGAGCTAAGCGGCCTGTATGCGGCTGCACCGGTCGTGATGGCGCAGGCAATTACCAATGCCATTTGGGCGACAAATTCGCAACAGGAGGCATAGAATTGTTATGGCGAACTATATCCTTAGGCCCCAGGAGATGAAGGTTTGGGAGGCCGGTATCATTCGTGATGGGGTGGATAGCCTCATTTTAATGGAAAACGCCGCAAAAAACATGGCAGCTATTATTGCGCGGCACATATCGCCCGGGCGGGTCGGGATTTTTTGCGGCACCGGGAACAATGGCGGCGATGGGTTTGCTTTGGCGCGGCACCTTCTGCTTGCGGGTTTTTCGCCGGTTTTGCTGTTGGTGGGAGAGGCGGACAAGCTGACGCCGGAGGCGCGGAAGAACTACGAGGCAGCTCGTGTTTTGGGGATTTTAATCATCCAATGCCGACAACAAGTGGACTTTGCTTTGGGGCTTGGTTGTGATTTGCTGGTGGATGCTTTGTTTGGAACGGGGCTGCAACGGCCGATTGGCGGCCTTTATGCAGATGCTGTGCAGGGGATTAATACGGCTGGAAAGCCTGTATGCGCGGCGGATATTCCGTCGGGGATTGATGCGGACGGCCAGGTATTGGGCTGTGCGGTTCAGGCAGATTTTACAGTGACTTTCCAGTATAAAAAGAGCGGGCTGGTGTTGTATCCGGGCCGGGACTATGCCGGAGAGGTTTTCGTCTGCGATATTGGAATTCCTAAGATGCGGGAACAGGATTTTTTGTGGGAACAACTGGAGCGGGAGGATATTGGCGCGCTTTTGCCTGAACGCGACAGCGACAGCAACAAAGGCGATTATGGGAAGCTGTTAGTTGTGGCAGGAAGCGAGAATATGGTCGGGGCTGCGGCTTTGTGTGCGAAAGCTGCGATCCGCGCGGGAAGCGGACTGACAACCATTGCTGCGCCCCAGGGAATAACCGGTATGCTGCATACGATGCTATGGGAGGCGATGAGTTTTGATTTGCCACAGCAGGAAGGGAAGATCGCTGAAGGATGCAGCAGGGCTTTGTTGGCTGCAGCAGCGGGGAAAAGCGCCATTGCG
>JBMNTQ010000021.1:0-17908 GCA_050945815.1 Christensenellales bacterium | reverse complement strand
GATGTCCGTGAACTGATTGTAGGCAACCTACAGAAGTTGAGCGACGGGCAGCGAGATTTGTTTGTTTAAATAAGGATTTGTCAAAAGGCTCCGGCGCGAGGGTGTTTCGGAGCCTTTTTTGCTGGAAGAAGGTTCTAGAACAAAGCCTTTTGGAAACGGCGTGGGTAATGGTTTGATGGCATAACGAGTGCGTAAGGCTTAATCGTCATCGAAGGTAGCGTCTTGCAGTTCGGGAAAATCCAGTAACTCGGAGACTGTTATACCGAAGCCTGCGGAAAGGCGGTGCAGGGTTCGGATGCTGGGATTTTTACTGTTTCCCTTGATGATGTTGTCCAGGGTGGACTGGGTAACGCCGGACAGCGTCGCTAGCTTGTTGAGTGTAATTTGGCGCTGTGCGCATAATTTCATGATTCTCTGGGCGATAGCCTGGGAATAAGTCAAGAGTACGCACCTCCTCATTCAAATAAACTGCCTCATAAAAAAGCATAGCAAAGCTATTTGAAAAAGCTTACCCTCTAATGGTTGAATAAACCGACTACTGGTTGAATAAACCGAAAAAACCCTATAAGGAAGTCAAGATAGCGCCATAAATATGGAGAATTTTACAAAAGGAGAGCCATAGGGGCTGCTTTTAGTGTGCACTTTTTTTGCGAAAAGATTCATGCGGGGAGTGGGATTGGGGATATATGGGCAAAATAGCGGAGAAAACAGGAAGACTTGGATTGACAAAAGAAGCGTAGAATGGATGGACAATCGCATTAAGCATTGACTTTTAGGCTGTAATTTGATATTTTTGTAATTAACCTAATGCAGAGAAGTTAACAGCAAACAGAAGTTAGCAGGGATTTCGGGGGATTGGTTTTGGATTTGAAAAAAAAGATACCCAATTATTTAACAGGACTGCGTTTTTGCTTGATTGGCGTATTCCTTGTTTTTTTTGTGACAGACAGCTATATGGCTGCCCTGATAACCTATATGGTCGCATGGTTTACGGACTTGTTAGATGGTTATTTGGCCCGTAAATGGGATGCTATATCGGACAAGGGGAAGCTTTTGGACCCGCTGGCCGACAAGCTTTTGCTGATGACGACGCTGATTTGCTTTTATTCTAACCGCTGGATTGATCTATGGATCTTGATTGTGGTGCTGGTGAAGGAGCTTTCGTTGATTATCGGCGGAATTATTTTATATAAGCGCAGAGATGTGGTGGTCTATGCGGATACGATGGGCAAGCTGGCTACCGGTATTTTCGGTATTGGCGTTGTGATGACATTTTTCTACGATCGCGTGGCGCCCTATCATCTCTATGTGTTTTATATTGCATTGATTTTTGCGATGGTGGCTTTTGTTCAGTATGCATATTACCGAATTATCAAGCCGTATTTTTTGAAAAAGTAAGGGATTTGGGGAAGAGGAGTAGCGCCTTTGGCCGGCAAGAGAGAGAGCCTGCGGAGAAGTTTTCCGCGCTGGGAGGGTTCTTACGGGAAATGGGGGCGTGAAGGTCGCTTCGGATAAGCCCGGCGGGATGAGAGGAATTTGTTTTGTAGTTCCGTCCGCTTGAGCAGCGTTAACAGCTTATAAAAGATAGCCTGGTTTTGTTTTTGCAGGCTGTAAAGCAAGGTGGTACCGCGGCCGTTTCGTCCTTGGAGGGGATGGGCCGCTATTTTTATAGTTTAATGCACGAGGGAGACGAACAAATATGAAAGAGATGGACAAGGTATATGACGCAGCAGCTATCGAACAGCGTTTGTATGACGGATGGGAGCAGGGCGGCTTTTTCCATGATGAGCCGGATGAAGGGAAGCAGCCTTTTACTATCGTGATGCCGCCGCCCAATATCACCGGACAGCTGCATATGGGCCATGCGCTGGACAATACCATGCAGGATATTTTGACCCGGTTTAAGCGGATGCAGGGATATTGTGCGTTGTGGCTGCCTGGCACAGACCACGCCAGTATTGCTACGGAAGTGAAAATTGTAGACCAGCTGGCCCAGGAGGGTATGGACAAGGAGCAGATTGGCCGTGAGGCTTTTTTGGAGAAGGCATGGGAATGGAAGGAGCAGTATGGGGGGCGGATTGTGCAGCAACTGCGCAAGCTCGGGGCTTCTTGCGACTGGAAGCGGGAACGCTTTACTATGGATGAAGGATGCAGCGAGGCTGTGCTGGAGACCTTTATCAAGCTGTATGAGAAAGGGTTGATTTACCGGGGTAATCGCATCACCAACTGGTGCCCTCAGTGTAGAACAGCTCTCTCCGACGCTGAGGTGGAATATGAGGAGCAGGCATCCTGCCTCTGGCACATACGGTATCCGTTGTCGGACGGCAGCGGCTTTGTCGTGGTGGCCACCACACGGCCGGAGACCATGCTGGGGGATACCGGTGTGGCTGTGAACCCCGGTGATGAGCGTTATGCGGGGTTTGTGGGGAAAACGGTGGTGCTGCCTATTGTGGGACGGGAGATTCCTATTGTGGCGGACGAATATGTGGACCCCGATTTTGGCACCGGTGCTGTCAAGATGACGCCGGCCCACGATCCCAACGACTTTGAGGTGGCGGCGCGGCATGATTTGCCGATTATCCGGATGATGAACGACGATGGTACCATCAATGAGATGGGCGGGGAATATTGCGGCATGGATCGCTTGGAGGCTCGGCCTTTGCTGGTGGAGGAGCTGAAGGCCTTGGGTGTTTTGGAGAAAGTGACGGATTATTCCCATAACGTTGGGCAATGTTACCGCTGTGACACCACGATTGAACCGCTGATTTCACGACAGTGGTTTGTTTCCATGCAGCCTTTGGCCAAGCCTGCACTGGCAGCTGTGCGGGAGGGGAAGGTGCGGTTTGTTCCCGAGCGGTTTGAAAAGATTTATTTCAACTGGATGGAGAATATCCGGGACTGGTGTATTTCGAGACAGCTTTGGTGGGGGCACCGGATTCCCGCTTATTACTGTGACGGGTGTGGGGAGATTGTGGTGGCGAAACAGCCGCCCCAGGAATGCCCGGCCTGCGGCGATTCGAGATTTACGCAGGATGAGGATGTGTTGGATACTTGGTTTAGCTCGGGGCTTTGGCCGTTTTCGACTTTGGGCTGGCCACAGGAGACAAAAGACCTGGATTATTTCTATCCGACCAGCGTTTTAGTGACGGGATATGATATCATTTTTTTCTGGGTGGCGCGTATGATCGTGTTTGGACTGGAGAATATGGGCGAAATCCCGTTCCATGATGTTTTGGTGCATGGTATTATCCGGGATGCCCAGGGCAGGAAGATGTCGAAATCTCTGGGTAATGGGATCGATCCTTTGGAAGTGATTGAGAAGTATGGTGCAGACGCTTTGCGCTTCAGCCTGACTTCTGGGATTAGTGCGGGCAATGACATGCGCTTTTACTGGGAGAAGGTGGAGGCAGGCCGGAATTTTGCTAATAAAATATGGAATGCGGCGCGTTTTGTGTGGATGAATGTAGATGAGAGGCCCATGCCTGTAGATTTTACAAAATTAGACATAGCGGATGAGTGGATTTTAGGGCGGCTGAATGATACAATAAAAGCGGTAACCGACCACTTGGAGCAGTATGAACTAGGGCTTGCTTCCTCGGCGCTTTATGAATTTATTTGGAATGAATTTTGTGATTGGTATATTGAGATGGCGAAGGAGCGGCTTTATGGAGACGACGAGGAGAAGAAGCGCAGGGTTACGAGCGTTTTATGCTATGTGCTCAAAGATACGCTGAAGCTGTTGCATCCGGTTATGCCCTTTATCACCGAGGAAATTTTCTCGAACTATGGGGAAGGCAGCATTATGCGGTCGCCTTGGCCGCAGCTTAGCAAAGCGGATCTAGCCGGTGCGGATAAGATGCAGGGCGTGATGGACGTGATTCGCGCGGTGCGCAATGTGCGTGCAGAGATGAATGTGCCCCCATCCCGTAAGACTAGGGTGGTGTTGATGGTGGAGGGCGATGGGGCTGTGTTTGAGCAGGCACGGGGCATCTTGATGCGTCTTGCTTATGCAAACGAAGTGATCGTTGCGAACAGCAGGCCGGCGGGGAAGGTGGTTTCCGTGGTTTGCCCGGCGGCACAAGCGTTTATACCTCTGGAGGAACTGGTGGATGTGGACAAGGAGCATGCTCGGCTGTCTAAAGAGCTGGACAAGCTTTCCGGAGAGATCCGGCGCGCTGAGGGGAAGCTGGGAAACCCGGGCTTTGTGAAGAAGGCTCCATCGGCTGTAGTGGAGGAGGAGCGTGGCAAGCTTCTGCGGTATGAAGAAATGCTTGTGAAGGTAGAGGAAAGGCTTAGAGCTTTGGAAGGAGTGTAAGAGCGGATGACCTATGAGGAAGCAATGGCCTATTTGAATACGCTGTCTAAGGGGACGGAAGATGCGCGTGCCGAGGCTGGCAGACTGTTGGAGCATATGGGCAACCCGCAGGACAGCTATGTTTGTGTGCATGTGGCAGGCACCAACGGCAAAGGCTCGGCCTGTGCGTTTTTGGCCTCTATTCTGCGGCAGGCAGGCCATCGAACGGGGTTGTTTGTTTCCCCGTATGTACAGGACTTTGAAGAGCGGATTCAGGTGGAGGGGCCTATTTTGCGGGAAGACTTGGCCCGACTGGTGGATTATGTGAAGGATAAGGCGGAAGAAGCGGACATGCCGCGCATGAATTACTTTGCATTTATTACGGCGATGGCGTATCTCTGGTTTGCCATCTCTGAGGTGGATGTGGCTGTGATTGAGGTGGGGTTGGGCGGCCGCTTGGATCCGACTAACGTGGTGAACCCGGCCTGCTGTGTGATTACATCGGTTTCCATGGACCATGAGAATGAGTTGGGCGAGGATATCGCTTCGATTACCCGGGAAAAGTGCGGTATTATCAAGAACGGTGCGCCAGTGGTTTGTGAAGCCCAGCAGGATGAGGCGATGGGCGTGATTGACGATGCTTGTAAGATCGCTATGTCTGGCTTGATTTGTGTGGACAATGTGTTGACGGACGTGCGCCCAATTAAAAACGGCGAGATGTTCAGCCTGCAGATTGGCAAGACCCAGCTCTACGACCTGGAAATTCCGCTGATGGGAACGCATCAGGTGCAGAATGCCGCAGCTGCAGTTTTGGCGGCGTTGCAGTTGCAAAAGGCCGGCTTGGTTATAGAGGAAACACACATCCGGGAAGGATTGAAAGGGATGCTGTGGCCTTCGCGGCTGGAGATTATTTGGTATAACGGCGTGCGTATTGTTCTGGATGGGGCGCATAATCCCGGCGCGACTGCCGCGATGCGGGCGGCGTACGAACGCCATGGGCTGCCTCAGCCGGTTTTGCTGTGTGCGGCGATGGGGGATAAGGATGTGGCTGGTATGGCCGCTACGCTGTCCGGTTTCTACAGCGCTGTGGTGTGTACGAAGGTTGATAACAAGCGAGGCATGAAGGTGCGCGCTCTCTCGTCGCATTTTGAAGGCAAGAAGGTGGCACTGAACGATCCGGCAGCGGCTTTGAGCAGGGCTTGTGCTTTAGCTGGGGAGGGCGGTGTTGTGGTGGTGACAGGCTCGATGTATCTTTGCGGCGTTGTGCGGGATATTATTGTGGGCTAGATTGTTTTAAAAAACGGCGGATAGGCTGTGGTTTTTGAAAACCGCAGCCTATTTTGTTCTTTTACAGAGTATATTGACGGAAAAACTGCTCGGATAGTTGGAAGGGCAGAGACTATTTTGGGGGAGAGGTGCCGGGAATTTAGTTGCGGCATATAATAAAATTATATAACAGGATGGAGGACGCCGCATTGAACCTGTATGTTACAAATGCCGGGGAAGACAGTATTTCTGTGGTGGATCCCGATTCCATGAAGGAGGCTGGCCGCATTTATCTGCGCGGAGAAAAACCCAAAGGGCCGCGCCGCCTGCTTTATTCCAAGGGGACGCTTTGCTGTGCCAATGCGTATAGCAACAGCCTCTGCTTTTTGCAGGAGGGGAGAAACGTGGAGTTTTTAGTGGGCGCTTCGCCCACGGCCCTTTGTTTTTGCGGCGAAAGGCTGTTGGTTTGTTGCAGCGAGAGCGACAGCGTGTGGGTTTTTGGGGAGCGAGAGCAGATTGTTTCAATCCACGCGTTTCCTTGCTCGCTGGAGCCCTACGAAGGAGGCTTTGTCAGCGCCAACATGCAGTCGGGGAATGTTAGTGTCTTTTCGGAGGAATTGAAGAAAAAGTATGATATAGCGGTGGATGGAATGCCCATGTATGCCCTTCCCGACGGCGAGGGCCGCTTTTTTTGCTCGCATACTGTGGAATATGCAGAGCATGGCTTTTTGAGCATTTTTGCAGAGGGAAGGTTGATTAAAAGGCTGGCAGTAGGCTCCATGCCTACAACGCTGGCAGTTTTGCCCAATAAAAAAATGCTGGTGGCCAATACGGGCAACAGCACGCTTTGTTTGGTGGATATGCAGGCTTTGGAATGTGTTCGCTGGATTCATGTTGGTTATATGCCGGATGATATTGTGTTCTGGGAAGAAAAGAACCGGGTTTTTGTAAGCAGCATGATGGAGGACAGCGTTTATGTTTTGGATGGGGAGGGGGATGTTTTGGGCAAAATCCCTGTGGGCAAGGAACCGCGCGGCTTGGTTTTGGGGGGAAGCATTATGGCTTGAGCAGCGTCTCCATGGCGTGACGGTACAGCTCGGCAGCGCCGGATTGCCAGTTGTTGCAGGCAGTCTCGGCCTGGGCGGAGGTGGAGACATCCAGGGAGAGGGTGAATATTTCGTATTCTTGCTCGATTGCGCGGCACCGGACGACGTAGCGGTCTTCCGCGATTTTTTCATAATCGCTGAGAAGATGGGTTTCCTCGCGTAGTCTGTCGCGGTTTTGTTCGGCATAGGTTTGGATAATTTTGCGGGAGGATTGGCGAATGCCTTTGGAAAACATGGAAAGGGTTTCCTTGCCTAGGGGAGTAATTTCGTAGAAGGAGCCGTAGGGCTTTTTGAAATAGTCGATCATCATCTGCTGTGCTAGTTCGTATAGACATTCTTGCATATCAAAATAGTTCATGAGGCCGTATTCCCATGCGAACCGGCTGATTTGAAGATTGGTGAGCGGCACGCCGGTTTGGTCGAGAAGATCCAGCAGCACCAGCTTATTTTCCGTGAATTCACGGGTCTGTTTGTCCATTTTCCGTCTCCTTTCTCTACAGGCTATCCGATCATTCTTATTATAACACAGTGGCAAGGGAAATAATTAAGGATGAAAGAAAATGCTTTATGGCGGCAATAGGATGCTTCTATACCAGAAAAAACCTAGGGAGAAACAGAAGGTTAGGGTTGAAAAAAAACTGATTTCCGATATAATAGATTTATAACCGGATGGTGAGGGGTTATAGCTCAGTTGGTCAGAGCGCTACGTTGACATCGTAGAGGTCGATGGTTCGAGCCCATTTAACCCCACCATAATAGTCCTGAGGTGCTCGTTACACTCATTGTTTTAAACCCACGGTCTGTTTACGGGAGTTTTATTTATTTGTTGATGGCAAGCCCCTTACGCGGGGGAAGGCAGAAGCAAGCAACAGGACACCCACCTGCCAAGAGGCGGGTATTAAAACACGGGTGGACGGCATCCCGGGATTAGTTTTATCTAGCGTGGCGCGCGTTTTCGCTGTTGACAAGCGAGTTTTGCTGTGTTAGAATCTACTTTGCATTTATTTTATAGCGGAATAGTGTAACGGTAGCACCTACGACTCTGACTCGTATTGTTAAGGTTCGAATCCTTATTCCGCTGCCATGTTAAACCCCGGAAAACACGATGACAGATGTTGGGCGGAATGCTTGAAACTTGTCATAGGGCTTTTTGGGGTTTGTTGTTTGATTGCGTTGGGGTTTTTGGGTGGTAGCTGTGTTGGATCAATCGTTTTGGGGTTATGTTCGGGCGCACAAATATAGATTCTTAGTTGCTTTGCTGGCTGTATGTTTTTTTGCAGCCTGGGTTTTTTTATCTACGAAGCGGCTGGGAGTCGTTTCTTTTTTGGATGAATTTCAGTTTAAGGAGTTTTCCAAGAGCTTAGCCGGCGGCCAGATGTATGACAGCACCCACTATCCGCCGTTGTATCCTTTGGTGTTGATGCCTGCCTTTTTATTCAATGATTTCTATTTTGCAATGAAGGTGATAAACGGCTTGATCGCCGCCGTGACGGTTGTTGCTGCGTACCGTTTGGCGAGGCTGTATTTGGGATGTAAGATGTCGTTGTTTTGTGCGGCGCTTTTGTGTATGCTGCCGTTTTTTGTGCTGTATGTGCCTATGATACGGGCGGAGCCGCTTTTCTTATTGATGACCGTTTTAGCTGCGTATTTCAGCTTGCGTCCGGTGAATAGCCGTAACTTCTATTGGAATGGGATTGTGCTGGGGCTGATGGTTGGCGGTATGTGGCTGACGCGGCATGTGACCATCGCGCTGGTTCCGGGGTTCGCACTATTTTGGCTATACCGCTATTTTATTGTGGAAAAGGACATCGTGACCAACCGGCAAAAGGTGATTTGCATGGCGATGATCCTGGGCGCGGTTTTAGTTGCTTATATGCCTTGGGTGTTGATTCAGATTTCCAATGGGCATCCTTTGTCTATGATCTTGGGCATGAATGTTCCTGTGGACAAAAAAATGACGTTTAGCCCATCGTGGGGGAGCCTGGTGAAGTGGGTGGGGCTGTATGCGCTTTATCTGGCGTTGGCGGTGGCGCCGGCAGTGACCGGGTTTCTTGCAGGAGTCGGGGCGTGGCTGAGCCGTAAGATGAAGAAGAGCGACGGCCTGTTCTTTGCGTTTACTCTGATGTTGGTGGCTTTTCTGGTGCTGATTGCTGCCAGATATTCCTGGCAGCGGGCAGACAACTACCCGGCAGTGGTGCGCGTGATTGGACGATATGTGGTGTATGGCGCGCCGTTTTTGCTGTTGGGCTTTTTTATTCAAATGAAACGGGTGGGTAGCGGCCAGGATGGCGCTGGCTTTTTCCAGACCTTGCTTTCGTTGGTACTTGCTTGCGGCGCAGTGGTGTTGGGGTATTTGGTGCTGATTGAGATGAAGGTTATCAACATTGAATCTAGCTATATGACTGGGACCAATGCCGCAGAGCTGTTGCCTTTCTATTCGCTGCGGGGTTATTTGCTAGCTGTTGCTTTATTGGCGAATGGATTGTGCGCTGCGTATAGGCTGGCAGCGCGAAGGGAGTGCAAGGGACGGCCGAGCAAGCGACTGAGCACATATTTGCGCCGCAGCACAGCTTTTTTCCTAAGCCTGTTTTTTATCCTGAGTTTTGCCAACATGGCTTTTCGGGCGATAGATAGCCCTAATCAGGATAAAAGGGAGAATATTGTGTATGAAATCCGCCAGCTTTCTGTGGGGCGGGAGAAGATCAATTTTTATTTAAACCCAGAGGGACTGACGGAGGAGGCAGCCAAAACGCCGGTTTGGTATTCTTATGGAATGCGTTTCTTTGATTTTAAGGTGGCTAGGAAAATATATGGTGAGGACAGGCTGACCGGCAGCAACCTAATTGTTTTGAGTGCGGTGCCTCTGGAGGATAAGGGAGAGAGGCTGATCTTGAAGAAACACTTGGTGTTGACCGGGGCAGAATATTATATTTATCAGCGGGAGGAGTAGGAAGAAGGCTGAAGTGGTGATTTGGGCGATGAGCCTGCTTTGCCTGCCGCGGGAGAAGCATTGTAGCCGGTGCGCCAAAGGAAAACGCGCCGGTTTTTTCATTGGCAGTTGTGCAGCGCTTTTTTTCGATGGGCCGGGATAGACCGAGAGCGATGCGAGGGAGCAGGGAGATCGGTGATAGAGTTGGGAACCCATTGGAGACTTTCTCAATATGATGTAGGAAAAGATACCAAGAAGGAGGAAGTTTCATGAGCAGCATTGGAATGTATGTGATTCAGGCATTGGTGGTAGTTTTGTGCGGTGTGCTGTTGCGCTATGGGGTTCCTTACATAAAGGCTTTGATTGCCTGGGAGGACCTTTCATACATTAAGGAATGGGTGGACCGTTTGGTGCGGGCGGCGGAGCGGGTAGTTTCGGACAGCGGCCTAGGTGAGCAGCGAAAGGCCTGGGTGGTGGAGCAGCTAAAGGGACTGAATATCGTAGTGGATGAGGGAGTAGACGCGTTGATTGAGAGCGCTGTGTGGGAGAGAGACTGCTTGAAGGAAAAGCCCAATGGCGCTTTTGAACCCGATGCGGACGAAAAGCATTTGGGTGAGCGAAGGGATTGAGAAACGCAGCGGAGAAAGGGCCTTATGCACCGTGGCCGAAGTTGCTAGCATAAGGGGCGAAGGGATGGGCCGGCGTGGTGTTTTGAAGGGGTTGTGCCGGACCATGAAATTTGATATCTTGATAGATAATAGGGCGGCTTGAAGAGCCGACGGAAAGGGGAGCACATGGGCGTTTTTACAAAAGTGAAGAAGTACGCAACCAAGGCCCACATGGGCATGATTGATGTGACGGGGGATTTTCAGGAGGCTGTGGAGCAGGCCTGCAGAGAGGTGGGGATGCGCAGCGGCATAATCACTGGCTTTACTACCGGCGGCGTGGCCGGCCTAACTACGCTGGAGTTTGAGCCGGGGGTGGTGGGACATGATTTGAAGGCGGCTATGGACGTGTTTTCCCCGTATGTTGACGAGACGGGAAAAGTCATTCATTATCGGCATCATGAGACCTGGCATGACGACAACGGCTCCAGCCATATCAAGGCTGCACTGCTTTCTCCGTTTGTTACGGTGCCGTTTGTGGATGGGAAACTGACCTTGGGCCCTTGGCAGAACCTGACGCTGGTAGAATGTGATACGCGGGACAGAAGGCGGGAGATTGTGTTTCAGGTGATGGGGGAATAGGCACGGGGCAACCCCGATTAAAGGCCGGCCAGAGGTTTTTTGCGTTACGCCCTAAATGCGATTGACAAAATATTGTATATGAAGTTATACTGACAGTAATCATAGATGGGGGTTTGGTATATGCAAAAAACGAATGGTTTGGCTGTTGCCGCTTTGGTGGTGGGCATCGTGGCCTTGGTGTTTTGTTGGTATGCGTGGGTGGGCATTATTGCCGGTATATTGGCTATCATTTTTGGGGCTGTGGCCAAAAATCAGATTAAGCAGGATAGCGAGGTGGGCGGCGCAGGGATGGCGACTGCGGGGCTGGTTTTAGGAATTGTTGCTATCGGGCTGATCGTGCTGATTTTGATTTTTGCTGCAGCTATCTTTACGACTGCCTGGACATCGATTGTTTACTAAACGATCGGTTGTGGGGCAGGGAGAATTTTTTTATGAAGTGAAGGTTTTGTGACGATGAGAAAAAAGCGAGGACCGGCACAACGCTCTCTTACTTGGGGAACAGTAGGGATTGTTTGTGTTGTGGGATTGTTGTGGATTTGGACGACCAGGATCTTGCTGCTGGTGGGATTGATCGCTTCCGTGCTGTGCCTGATGTATGGCTTTGTGGGCTTTATCCAGTCTATGCGTGTATATGGGCCGGATAAGGGCATGGCTTTGGTGGGGATTATCATGGGAGTTGCGACGCTGGTGACGTTGATTCTTTTGGTTACGGTTTTTCCATCGCACTTTCAAAGCATTGTTTCAAACTGACTAGATAGAGCAAACAGACAGCGGGAGAACTCCTGCTGTCTGTTTGTTATACGGCGATTGGATAATAGGCTGGGGGGAAGAGCGGAGAGGGAATGTTTTTGCAGGGAAATCGTCTATTTTCTCTATTTTTCTTGCGTGTTGATGTGCTGTATGCTACAATTATTAAATGTCTGTACTAGTAACGCAATGAAAAAGTGAAGTAATTTTTAATAAAAGTTTTGGGGAGGCTAACTATGAAATCGATGCAGAATTCGTCCTTTGAAAAAACAGGCGCCAATAGCGGCAAACTGGATATTACAGTGGGGCCGGAGCGCTTTGAGGAAGGACTGAGCAGCGCATACAAGAAAAATGTGGGCAAAACCAACATTCCGGGCTTTCGTAAGGGGAAGGCTCCGCGTAAAATGGTGGAGCAATATTATGGCCCGGAGTTTTTGTATGAGGATGCGTTTGAATTCGTTTTCCCTGATGCTTATCGGGCTGCGGTGGAACAGCATTCTCTGGACGTGATTGACCGTCCGGAACTGGAAATTACCGAAATTGGCAAGGAAGATGGCGTGAAATTTTCGGCTATCGTTACTTTGAAGCCTGAAGTTGAACTGGGGCACTATAAGGGTGTGGAAGTGGACAAGTTTGCGTACCACATTGAAGACGAACAGGTGGACATGGAGCTAGCTTCTGTGCAGGAGCGCAATGCCCGCTATGTGAATGTGGAGCGTGAGGCGCAGGAGGGGGACCGGGTTATGATTGATTATACCGGTACCATCGACGGCGTGGAGTTTGAGGGCGGAAGCGCTGAGAACCAGCCGTTGGATTTGGGCGCCGGCCGCTTTATCCCCGGCTTTGAAGAGCAGGTTGTGGGCATGAAGGTGGGCGAGGAGCGGGACTTGGACGTCAAATTTCCTGAGGAATATCATGCCAAGGAGATGGCCGGGAAGGATGCTGTGTTCCATGTGGTGCTGCATGCTGTGAAGCAAAAAGAGCTGCCGGAGCTGGACGATGAGTTTGCCAAGGATATCAGTGAGTTTGATACGATAGAAGAATATAAAGCCGATGTTCGGGCAAGAATGGAGAAGCAGGCGCAAGAGAAGCAGGCTCGTGAGGTGGAGAGTGCTGTGGTTGCTAAGGTGGTGGACAACGCTACTGTGGAAGTGCCGGACGTTTTGATACGGCAGCAGTATAACGGCATCATGGAAGACCTGCGCTATCAGCTGGCTTATCAGGGCCTGAAAATTGAGGATTATTATAAGTACAGCGGCATGGACGAAGAGAAGATGTTTGAAAACTATCGGGAGGATTCTACCGTGAAGGCCAAGACCCAATTGGTGTTGGAGAAGATTACCCAGATAGAGGATATACAGGTAAGCGAACAGGAAATCAAAGACGAGATCGCTTCTATTGCGGAGCAGGCCAAGCAGCCTCTGGAGAGATATGAGGAATATTTCCAGAATGAAAATCGCGAATATCTCAAGGGAGATTTGCTGTTTAAAAAGACTGTGAAGTGGCTGGTGGACGGCGCTGTTGTGACGGAGAAGGAGCCTTTGGAGCCCCATCACGAGCATGATGAGAATTGCGGCTGCGGCCAGCATGGGGACGAGCAAGAACAGGAATAAGCGCACTTTTTGGGAAATCTATTGGAATTTTCAGGAAAGTGGAATAAAATAGTATTGACATCAATTGTTTATAATGTTACCTTGTATTTGCAGGCCGTTTAGCACTCTCGGCCTGCAAGTGCTAAACGGACTTGCCACACAAGAAGTAAGAGGAGGCAGGATAGATGAACCTTGTACCGATGGTAATAGAACAGACAAACAGAGGCGAACGCTCATATGATATCTTTTCACGGCTGCTGAAAGACCGAATTATTTTTTTAGGCGGCGCGGTAGATGATGTGTCGGCGAATCTGGTGATTGCGCAGATGCTGTTCCTGGAGGCGGAGGATCCGGATAAGGATATTTCGTTGTACATCAACAGCCCGGGTGGATCGGTTGTTGCGGGTATGGCAATTTACGATACGATGCAATATATTAAATGTGAGGTATCTACGATCTGTGTTGGGTTGGCGGCTTCGATGGGGGCCTTTTTGCTGGCGGCGGGCGCGAAAGGAAAGCGAAAGGCTTTGCCTAACGCTGAAATTATGATTCACCAGCCTAGTGGCGGCGCTCAGGGCCAGGCAACGGATATCGCCATTGTTGCGGAACACATTGTCAAGACCAAGAAAAAGATCAATGAGATTTTAGCGAATCGTACGGGACAGGATTTGAAGAGAATTGAGGCGGACGTGGAACGGGATTATTATATGTCGGCAGATGCGGCGAAAGCCTATGGCCTATTGGATGACATTTTACCTCCCAGGAGGTAGGTCGAGAGGTGAAAAATGACCAAGTTTGAAGAAAAGAAGCAGGTGAAATGTTCTTTTTGCGGGAAACAACAGGAGCAGGTCCGCCGTATTATTGCGGGGCCTGGGGTTTATATCTGCGATGAGTGCATTGAGCTTTGCCAGGAGATTATCGATGAAGATTTTGGTGTGCCGGTGGATTTGGATGTAACGGATTTGCCGAAGCCCTCCGAAATTTTAGATATCTTAAACCAATATGTGGTGGGGCAGGAGGCAGCGAAAAAGACCATTGCTGTCGCTGTATACAACCACTACAAGCGAATTTTCGCGCCGAAATCCAGCGATGACGTAGAACTGCAAAAGAGTAATGTTATTATGCTGGGGCCTACCGGTAGCGGTAAGACCTTGATTGCCCAGACTTTGGCAAAAATACTCAATGTGCCTTTCACCATCGCGGATGCGACCTCGTTAACCGAGGCGGGCTATGTGGGCGAGGATGTGGAGAATATCCTGCTTAAGCTGATTCAATCGGCGGAATATGACGTGGAGAGGGCGGAACGGGGGATTATCTACATCGACGAGGTGGATAAGATTGCCAAGAAGAGCGAGAATCCCTCTATTACCCGGGACGTTTCCGGTGAAGGCGTACAACAGGCGCTTTTGAAGATTCTGGAGGGGACCGTGGCCAGTGTGCCGCCTCAGGGCGGCCGGAAGCATCCGCATCAGGAGTTTATTCAGATTGATACGACGAATATACTATTCATCTGCGGCGGAGCTTTTGAAGGCCTGGAGAATATCATTGAAAATCGGATCGGCAAAAAGACCATGGGTTTTGGCGCCGAGGTAAAAACCAAGAAGGAACGGGACGTGGGCGCCTTGCTGGAGCAGGTGTTGCCGGAAGACCTTTTGAAATACGGCCTGATTCCCGAGTTTGTAGGCCGGATTCCGATTGTTGTGAAGCTGCATTCGTTGGACGAAGAGGCTTTGATTACCATTTTGAGCAAGCCGCGCAATGCGTTGGTGAAGCAGTATAAGAAGCTGCTTGAGATGGATTCGGTAGACTTGGAGTTTGACGAGGATGCTTTGGTGGCAGTGGCGCATAAGGCCATGGAGCGCAAGACTGGCGCTCGGGGCTTGCGGGCTATCTTGGAGGATGTGATGCTGGATGTGATGTATGATTTGCCGTCACGTGATGATGTGAACAAATGTATCATCACCCGGGATTCCATCGAAAAGAAGAGTGAGCCAATTTTGATTATGAGCGATGATGTGAAGCCGAAACTGCCCGCTGTGACGGTGAAAAAAGCCAAGAAGACCGATACGGCATCCTAGGCGGATGCGGGGATAAGGGCTGTAACGCGAAGTTGCAGCCCTTTTTGTCGGCGTTGGGCTGAGAAACCTTTGGCAATTGATCGGGGAAAAGGAAGAATTATGCTGTTCTTGTCGAGAGATGCAGCATATGATATGGTAAACAGATGAGAAAACGTTGCGGGTGAGCTGCGGCTTCTTGGAACATACTAGATAGAAAGGCTTGAAAAGCGCGGGCGCTAGGCCATAGACGATTTTTTGACAGAGAGGAAGTGAAGGGCTGTGGACAAGACTGAACAAAAGAACAGCTATCCGTTGCTGCCGTTAAGGGGAATGACGATTTTCCCTTATATGGTGATGCATTTTGATGTGGGCCGGGGGAAATCCATCGCTGCCCTGGAGGAAGCGATGGTGGATGACCAGATGATTTTCCTGGTTTCCCAGAAGGATGCTTCTATGGGGGAGCCTAAAGAAGAGGATATTTATACCGTGGGGACTATTTCCCGCGTCAAGCAGCTTTTGAAGCTGCCCGGCGATACGATACGGGTTCTGGTGGAGGGCGTTCGCCGCGCTAAGATTTTGGAATACACCCAGGAGGAGCCGTATTTTCAGGTGACGCTGGAGGAGGATGCCGGCGACTACTATAACGACGAGCTGGAGATGGAAGCGCTGACACGAAGCATTTCTGAGGCGTTTGCGGAGTATGCGCGCCTTAGCCGTAAAGTTTCTGCGGAGACCTTGGCTTCCTTGGGGGAAGTGGAGGACCCTGGGCAATATGCGGATATTGTGGCGGCCAATATCTTGGTGAAGGAGCGGGATAAGCAAGAGGTTTTGGAATGTATGAACCCGGCTCTGCGGATGGAGAAGCTGCTGGATATATTGGATCGGGAGATGGAGATTCAAAAAATTGAGAACAAAATATCCAGCCGGGTGAAGAACCAGATTGATAAATCCCAGAAGGAATACTATCTTCGTGAGCAGATTAAGGCGATTCAGAAGGAATTGGGGGATAAAGACGCGGCAGATGAGATTCAGGAGCTGCGGGAGAGAGTGGAGAATACGCCGCTGTCCGATGAGGCGCGGGAGAAGGCCAATAAAGAGCTGGACCGCTTGGCCCGGATGGCGCCTAGTTCGGCGGAGACTGCGGTTTCTCGCAACTATATTGACTGGATATTGGACTTGCCCTGGGGCAAACAGACCCAAGACGATATGAGCATCCAAAACGCGCGTGCCGTATTGGACGAGGATCATTTTGGGCTGGACAAGGTTAAGCAGCGCATTTTAGAATACCTGGCAGTGCGCCAGCTAAAGAAGGACATGCGTGGTTCGGTGTTGTGCTTTATTGGGCCTCCCGGTGTGGGCAAGACCTCCATCGCCCGTTCTATCGCCCGGGCAATGGGCAGAAAGTTTGTGCAGATGTCTTTGGGAGGTGTGCGGGACGAGGCTGAAATTCGCGGACACCGGCGTACCTACATTGGTGCGATTCCTGGGCGTATCATTTCCGGGATGAAACATGCCGGCAGCATGAATCCGTTGTTTTTGTTTGACGAAATCGATAAGATGTCCAATGATTTTAGGGGCGACCCGGCTTCCGCTATGCTGGAGGTATTGGACACCGAACAGAACCATGAGTTTCGGGATCATTACATGGAGATGGCCTTTGATTTGTCTCAGGTGATGTTTATTACTACGGCGAATTCTGCAGATACCATTCCTAGAGCGCTGTACGACCGCATGGAGATTATTGAGGTGAGCAGCTATACGGAGGAGGAGAAGCTGGGGATTGCCAGAGAGCATCTGCTGCCTAAGCAAATTATGGAGCATGGCCTTGTAGAGAAGAGCGTAAGGATTCCTGAGAAGGTGATGCGCAGTATTATTTCGCAGTATACCCGGGAGGCGGGGGTGCGGACGTTGGAGCGGACACTGTCTACCATTTGCCGCAAGGCGGCTATTGAGGTGGTGGAGGGGAAAAAGAGCGTACTGGTGACAGGCAAAAGCTTGAAAAAATATTTAGGGACGCCGCGTTTTCGGCGAAATATTGCAGAACAGAAGGACCAGGTTGGGGTGGTGACCGGACTAGCGTGGACGCCGGTGGGCGGAGATACGCTGTCTATTGAGGTGACCCATATGCCAGGCTCGGGGACGCTGGAGCTGACTGGAAAGCTGGGGGATGTGATGAAGGAATCGGCTCGGGCGGGGCATAGTTATATCCGTGCCAATGGCGAGGCCTTGGGAATCGGCCCGGATTTCTACAAGGAGAAAGATATCCATATCCACATTCCGGAGGGGGCCATTGCCAAAGACGGGCCTTCCGCCGGGATTTCCATGGCGACGGCTATGGTTTCTGCGCTGAATGGGCGGCAGGTTAGGAAGGATGTGGCTATGACCGGCGAGATCACGCTTAGGGGGCGGGTTTTGCCCATTGGAGGCGTGAAGGAGAAGGTTTTGGCAGCTCATCGGGCAGGGATTTCTACGATTATTCTGCCGGCGGAAAACGAGCAGGATCTGGGAGATTTGCCGACAAATGTTCGCAGTAAGCTGCGCTTTGTGCTGGTGGAGGATATTTCTGAGGTGCTGAGGGAAGCGCTGGTTTAAGGGGGATGGGATGGATATTAAAAAATGCAGCTTTGCCTATAGCATGGCAAACCGGGGTGATTATCGTGCCGAGCCTTT
>JBMNTQ010000020.1:0-19217 GCA_050945815.1 Christensenellales bacterium | reverse complement strand
AATCAGCCCCAATGATTATACGTTATGCCGCATAAAAAAACAAGCGGCATCCGTCCTCCTGGGTTTCTTCCGTATATTTTCCTGCCGCCATGCATATTCTTGCAAATCTACCGTGTATCCTATATAATAATTCCGTTATGCTTACGCCCAAAGGTCTTTCTATGGGCAGTTTGCTTTTTATTGTTTAAAGGGGGGTATCGTATGCCGCTCACTGGCGCTCTGGTCAATGCCGCTGCTATCTTGGCAGGAGGCAGCATCGGTCTTTTGTTTGGGAAAAGGCTGCCGCAATCCTATATGAAGCCGATTCTCTATGTGCTTGGTCTGGTCATCTTCGCCATGGGGCTATCCTATGTATTGGAAACCAGCCAAATACTTGTTATCATCATCAGCATCATCCTGGGAACTTTATTAGGAACCTTCCTTCGTCTGGACGATAGGCTGGAAGCGCTAGCCGTCTATCTGCAAAAGCGGATTCACATCGGCAACGGCCGCTTCGCCGAAGGCTTCACCACCAGCACCCTGCTCTATTGCGTTGGTGCCCTAGCCATCACCGGCTCGATTCAAGGCGGCTTACAAGACGACCATACCCTCATTTTTCTCAAATCCATCATAGACGGAACCACCGCCATCTTTTTCGCCTCTACCTTAGGAGTAGGCGTTCTGTTTTCCGCCGTGCCGGTGGTGCTCTATCAAGGCACAATCGCCCTAAGCGCCTCGGCCCTCGCACCGGTTCTAACCAGCGGCGTCATCACGGAAATATCCGCCACCGGCGGTATCGCTCTTTTAGCCCTCGCTTTGAATATGACTGAAATCAAGTCCTCCAAGGTAGCGAACATGCTCCCCTCCCTGTTTTTCCCCATTGCAATCTATCCACTGCTACAATCCATCGTCAACTTTTTCTAATATTGTACGCAGCATACTGCATACAACAAGCCCTTCGCATTTACTTGCAAAGGGCTTTCTGCTATTTCGCTATTAGTCTAGTTCAAATAAGCTGTCATCGCATACATATAGTTTTCAGGCAATAAAGCTCCCCCTGCCTGGTCCTCGGCAAAGCGCACCGTTTTCCCCAAATTTCTCGCAGCCAAGCCTAGGTAACACAGGGCAATGCCCATATCAATCTGGCGCAACCTATCATACGCAACAGGCAGCAAAGGGCCCTTTTTCAACCGTCCCGCATCAATCCGCCGGCCATCCCCTACAAAATACCAAGGCTGCACATTCACAGCCGAAGGCGCCAATCGCACAATTTTCATTAGTTCCTCTCCCTCGGCCACGCTGGATATCTCCTGCAATGGCTTGCGTTTAAATTCCGCAAGCTGACTGCGATGAAGCGGCTCTGCTGGCAGCCCAAACGCAAGCATCATAACAAAATGCCTGCTGCCCCGCTTTCTCGGTATGTCCCTGTTGGGCTTGGCCATCCCCAAAAAGCAACGGCCCAGCCCTTGCGATGCCAGATACAAATCTGCCTGCTGCATCACATATCCGGCGTTCATCAAATATCCCTTCTCCGGGGCACTGTATAGGCAAAGATAATGAGGCGCTCTGATAGCCAGCACGCTTTTCACCTGTGCCGCATCCAATATCACCCACTCACACCCAATCTCGCCAAACAGCGGCTCAACGTTCAAAACGCTGTCTCGTATCTTTGCCAACACATTCGGTTCAAGGGGCGCAGGATGATAGCGGCGCACGGATTTTCGCTTGGGTATCATATCGTATAATATCGATTCATCTTTCATATTTCGGTCCCCTATGGCCTCTTCGAGCCCAACGCTTCAAAGTTGAATGTTCCCTTTTCAAACAACCGCTGAAACACTTCCACCAAGTATGGGTCAAGCTGCGTACCCGAATTTTTGCAAAGTTCCAGCATAGCCTCCTCCTGTGTGTGCACCCTCCCATAAGGCCGCTCGCTGATCATAGCGTCGAAAGCGTCCGCTAAGGCGATGATTCGCGCCGGCAGCAACGTCTCTTCCCCTTTCAGTCGTTGAGGATAGCCCATTCCATCCCATCGTTCATGGTGTGCCAAAACACAATTTGCAATATCCGACAAATCGTTGACAGAACCAAGGATCCGGTAGCCGATTTCCGGATGCCGGCGAATATCCCGCCATTCATCCTCAGACAGCGGGCCAAGCTTGTTCAAAATACGCCCATCAATAGCAATCTTACCAATATCATGCAGCAAACCGGCAGTGGTCAGTTCCTTAACCTCCCGATCGTTCATGCCCAATTCCTGGGCCATCAGCTCACATATATGGCTGACACGCCTAGAATGCAGTTCCTCTCGCTCGTGGGTCTCGTAGAGGGTCTGGGTAATCGCAGTGATGGTTCTGCCCCGCATGCTGGGGCTGTCAAAAAGCTTGCGGCGATACATCCTATCCTCCGCCTTTTTCTGAACCGCAGCCATCTCTTCCTCCTCATGGCTTTTCGTCTCCCAGCCAAAGGAAATCGACAAAGCGACGGAGCCCACCTGCATTTTAGAGCAGTATTCATTAATGCGCGCCACCACCCTCCCCGCACTCTGCTCGTCGGTCTTGGGAAGCAACAACACAAATTCATCCCCGCCGATACGAGCAATCACATCATCCTGACGGCAGCATTCCCGCATAACCTGTGCCGCTTTTTGCAGCAGCTTATCACCAAACGCGTGCCCAAAGGCGTCGTTGGTCAACTTCAGGCCATTCACGTCCGCCATCACCACAGACAAAGGCAAGTTCGAGGTCTCATCCAGGCGTCGTACCTCCTTTTCAAAAAAGGTACGATTATACAAACCGGTCAGCGCATCATGATAATTGAGATATTCAATATCATTCAGCTTTTGTTTCTCCAAAGTAATATCACGAAAAGCCAGTACAACGCCGGAAACCCTGCCGTCCTTCCCCTGAATCGGGCTGGCGCTCTCAGAAATGCCATATTCCCTGCCCTCCCGGCTCAATAAAATAGAATCCTTGTTCAGGGTAACCGTACGTCCGGAATGCAACACCATTTCGATCGGATATTTGAAAGGCTCTCGGGTTCTATCGCGAATTACCTTAAACACCTCATGGAGGGGCTGCCCTATAGCCTCCTCCCCAGCCCAGCCGGTCAGGCGTTTTGCCTGTTCGTTAATCAATAAAATTTCGCCGTTCTGATCCGTGGCTAGAATTCCGTCATCAATGGAGTGCAACATCGTCTGCAGCATCTCCTTTTCCCGACGCAGCAAATCATCGCTGCGTTCTCGTTGGGCCCGAGCCCAAACATTCTTGATCAACAGCTGCAAGCGCATATTATCCTCGGCGCCATAATCCTCCTTCTTGTCCGCAACGCCGACCACCGCAACTAAAACACCATTCTCCACCACCGGCATAATAAAAACCCGAAGAAGCTCCGTTTCTTGGCGCTGCTCCCCGTCTTCAAATGTATATTTTCTGCTATTGTCCACCATCAGCGGCTTTTTCGTGTTCACCACTTCATCCAAAATGCCGCATTCCAGCAGAAAACGACCGCTTTGGGCCAGGCTGCCGTCATCATCCGAGCACACACCTATCCCAGGCCGATTTTCCGCCTGATCCCATAGCAAAATAAATCCACGGCCGCTTCGGGTAAACGCCAGGGCATGGTTCAATACGGCATGCAGGTATTCCTCCGCTGTTGTCCCCTGCAATGCCAGCAAGTCCACAAGCTTTTCATTGAAATCCATATGCTCCCGAAGGCCGCGCTCCGCTCGTCTTTGCTTGGTAACATCTTGTCCGCAGCCTACAATATGCTCCACCCTGCCCTCCCGAACAACCGGAGTCAGAGTAATCTTCCATATACGCTCCCCTGCAGGAAGTCCCAGCTCTTGTTCATAAGTCAGCGGCACTCCGGCAGCAATGCATGCGGAAAACTGCGCCGCGAAACTCTTGCTGTATTTCTCAACCCACAAGCTGTCGTATGCCCTTGCCTGCGGCCCGTCCTCCCCGATGCCGGTCTTCCGAGCAAAAGCCTCGTTATAACGAGTCAGTTTATGCTGTCCGTCTGGCTGGACACGAATCAGGAAAAGAGCATCCTGCGCCCCATTGAAAATGGTCTGATTCTCGTACAGAAGCGTCTCAATAGTCTCTTCTGTATTCTTCAGTTTACTAATATCCTGTATGCTGCCCACAGTGCGCAGCGCAACCCCATCCTCATCCAAAATGGTACACCCATTCTCTTGAATCCAGCGTAGCGCTCCCTGGTCATCCCAAACGCGATATGTCGTCTCATATGGCGACCCGTCCTTTTGATGCTCCAAATCCTCCAAAAATACCCGCTTCCGATCATCTGGATGCACGCGTTCTAAGGCCGCCCGGTACGAAACATCTAAAAGCCCTTCAAACAACCCGCAGACACTGTATATGTTTTCTTCCAACTTCACCCGGCTCGTAGCATGATCCCACTCCCAGCGCCCTAAACCTGCCAGCTTATGCGCCTCTTTTAAGTACGTCTCACTGCTAGAAACCGCCCGCTCCATATGCACCCGGTAAAGCAATTGCCCCACCATCTGCGTATAGATCTGCAAAAATTGCTCCTCCCGAAGCGTTCCGTCCGGACGGGAAAACAGAATTAATTCCCCTAGCTTTTTTTGCCCGCCCACAATATCAAGCGCCACAACTTTCCCCGCCGGACAGCATGCCTCCAGGTCGGCGATGGCAATCTCGGGCAAACTACCGCTAATCATCTGGCGCACATTATCGTATTCCGCCCGCTCGCTTTCCCTCTTCTGCTGTCGGCTGTCTATCCATTTCGAGTCATACAGCGTCAGGCAGCGTATCATCCTTTCTGCCTGCTCGTCGTCCCCGGAAACTGCTGCAACACGATATTCCCCGCTGGTTGAATCATATCGGTTAAAAATCACCCGATCTGCACCGCAAATCCGCGCCGCTGCGTCAGCGATCCTGTTATCATCCACATGTTCGCAGCATGTATGCAGAAACTCCTGAGAAATCCGCACCAACTCCTCTATGCTCTCTTTCTTTTGCATCTCTAGGGTGATATCCCGGCCCGCAATAAAGTAATGGCTGGTATCCACTGCGGCACACCAATCGAACACACGATATTGTCCGTCCTTTTTGCTAAAACAACGGTTGGCAAGGCTGGAAAAAGCCTTCTTTTCCTTCAAGCTGGAAAAGGCCGCCCGCGTCTTTTCATGGTCATCAGGATGCACCCATGCCAAATACCCGCCCCCTCGAAGTTGGGATTCGTCTGCCCCCAAAACCTCTCTCCAGCGGTCATTGGCACGCACCCATTTCCCCTCATTGTCTATGATGCACAGCAAATCCAGGCTCAAATTGAAACAGTGGTCCAAGTATGACTCTTCCAGAGTACCCATTGGCAACGAGGAAATCAACGTAACAAAGTAGTCTTTCTGCGGCGAATACGCTTTAACCAAAAGCTGCTTCTCCCATGCGACAAGCCTCTGCCTTGTTTCCAACGTAATTCCCTGTCGCGCCACCTGACCAAACGCCTGAATCCAGTCGAATGGCTCCGTTAAAATGCCCGGAAACACATCGGTGATACATTCACCCACACAGCCGCTTAACCCTGTCATCTCCAGGAATACCTCATTGGCCTCCAAAATCTCAAAGTCTCGAGGCTCGCCTTGATCATCCAGCAATATGCGATGGTACGCATACCCAGGCGTGGGCTGTGTTTCTGTTGACTGAAAAAGAAGTTCATGCATCGTTTACCGCCCCCTGCCGCCGTCGGTCAATTGTCTCCGGCAGCTTTTGTTCCTTGCCATACTAAATTTATTTAGGCTGCTTCGTTATAGGCGCCCAAGCCTAACTTAGTCCTGATATTTCTGTTGCAGCTCCGGGCTGCTGTCTAAAGCCTGAAAAAAGGCGTCCACCACTGAAGCGTCAAACTGGGTTCCGCTTCCCTCCCGCAGCTGTCTCTTGGTTTCCTGCAAAGACAAATGACTGCGGTACTGCCGATCGCTCATCATAGCGTCGAAAGCATCGGCCACCGAGATGATTCGCGCATGCAGCTCAATCTCCTCCCCCGCCAGCCCGTCGGGATATCCTTTCCCGTCAATCCGCTCGTGATGGTGCCGCACAATCGGCACAATATCCTGAAACATCGATACAGCCGATAGGATCATCGCCCCCTTGACAGGATGCCGCTTAATCTCATCATACTCTTCTTCGCTTAAGGTCTGCCGCTTGAGTAAAATATCATCAGCCGTACCGATTTTGCCTACATCATGGAAGATACCGGCAATACGCAGCATCTCCAGATCGTTGTCCGGCAGATTAAGCTGCCTGCCGATCTCCTGTGCGCAATAAGCCACCCGGTCAGAGTGCCCGCGGGTATATTCGTCCTTCGCGTCCACAGCCAGCCTCAGCACCTCGATCGTGTCCATATAACGAACCTTTAGCTGAGCATAGGTGGTGTTTAATTCGTCGTTTTTGGTGTTAACCAGGGAATGCAGAAAAGCGTTGTTGATTGAAGAAGCCACCTGACGGGCATAGATCTCCAAAAGCTTAATCCCTTCATTTAAGTCGATGCTGCTCACATAAATCGCGCCTATCGCAGGGTTGGCCTCATCCCCCAACGGGATAATCACGCCGTCCGGGTGTTTGATAACCTCCATGTTGGTACGGGCATAGCCAATGTTCTCCATCAACTCATGGTCCAGCAGCTCCGTAAATACATCGATGTCTACATTGAATTTCCCGATTCCCTTAAAGATACTCTTCTTGGCGTTCCGGTCGCTGGATTGCTCAATCGAGGGGATATCGTCCACCAGTATAAACGCATCGGCGCTGTTGACCATGGGCAAAATTTGAACGAGAATTTCTTCCAATATGTTTCCAATGGGCTGCAACTGGTAAATCTTTGGAACAGCCTCTAGAATCCTCTTGAGCCCATCGCGAAACTGTTGAATCGTCCGCATCTGAGAAATAGACTTGATCCCGGATTCAATCAACAGCTGCAACTGATCCAAGCGGTCGCTCTTCTCACAATATGCCTGAATGTCCAGCGATTTAATCGTATTGATAGGCGGAGCCAAATCCTTGTGTCCGGTCAGCAGCAAAATATAAAGCTCGTTGTTGGTTTGCCGGATACGCTTCACCACTTCCTCACCATGGATCGGCTGCATAAAGTAATCCAATACCAAAAGGTCGTAATGCTCTCTGGATAATTCCTCTAATCCATCCAAGGGGTTGGTAAAGCCGTTACACCAATATCCATTGCGATTGAGCATCGCCTGGATACTCTCGATGATGCCAATCTCATCATCCACAATCATAATCTTGTATTCCTTGGATAGCTCTCTCTGCTTATTCTTACGCATTTTCCTCCCCCTCTTTTAAAGCTGCTTCCCCAATCGGAATTTGTATATAGAAATCCGTCCCCTTGCCCGCTACCGATTCAAACCACATATTTCCCCGAAACATCCCCTTAATTGTGCTGTACGACATATACAATCCCAGCCCGGTTCCATGTTTGCCTTTGGTAGTCACCATCTCGCGGAACACCCGCTCCCTCACTTCCTCCTCAATCCCTTTAGCAAAGTCTCGGACGAGAAACAAAAGCATGTCCTCCTCCCGGCTGATACGAAGAATAATCTTTCCTCCTTTGCCTTCATAGGCTTGAATGGCGTTGACAATGATATTGTCTAAAATCTGTACCATGCTGTTAATATCGCCTTTTATACGCAGGTTCTGATGAACCAGTATTTCAGGCGCGTAAACACATTTGTTCTTAGACAACTCATGCAGCATAAGGATTCGCACCCGCTTGAGCAACTCATCCAGCGTAAACCATGCGTCCTGCGTGTTGCTAAACTGAGTCGCCTGATCCTTCACAGTGGAAATGATGTCCGACATATAGGCCAGGTGGTCTCGCATCCTACCCTGCCAGGCCTGCATTTCTTCAGCAATCTCAAAGTGATCCTCAGCTGTCACTTCATGGTCCCCTACCGACTCCCTATATTCACGAGTCAGATCCTGAAGCTGGTCAATCCCCCCGGCCAAGGACATAATAGGCGTTTTTAAGTTGTGGGCAATGCCGCCAATTAACTGCCCCAAAGAGGCCAACCGTTCCTTTTCCATCATAATCGTCTGGTTCTCTTGAATCTTCTGCATATCCAGCACATGCTGTGTCATGTTCTTAAACAACAAAATCACAGCAATACACCGGTTGCGCTTGAGAATCGGCGTAAACTCTACAGTAAAGTATTGTTTCACTCCGTTCTTCTCCACTTCAATGTCTTTCAGAAGCGTATAACTGACATTGGCTGCCTTCTCCACCATGTCCTTCAAGTCCGTCCCGTCCACGCCGGCATCCTGCATATAAGACAAAAATGCCTTAAATGGCCTACCCTTGCGCAGCACGTTCATATGGTCAAAGTTATCCACAAAAGGCTGGTTGTAGTCCATCACGTTCATATCCGGATCCAACACAATAAAGCTGTCTGAAATTCGGTTAATTACGGTCTGTAAAGCAATCGGTGCCAGTTTAAGCAGGTTAAGCCGAAACATTCCCAATAGATAAAGAAAGACCGTAAGAGAGAATGCTGCCGGGGTGGATGTCGCGTCAAAGCCCGGCACCTGCAACGTATAACAAACATTGATTACCAGCGGCACAACGCTGCCCGCAATAATCAATACAGCCTGCGTAGAAAGAATTCCGGAGTTTTTTATGGCAAAATAACAGAGATAAATTAGCCCGACGCTCAGACAGATATATGAATAGGCAGTGTGTATGAAAAAGTACGCCTCCAGGGTATAGCCTTCTCCCACAGTATACGCTGAATAGAAAAGGTGATGGAAATCATTGGTCCACACCATGATAATCGTAACAACCGGGACAATCAGCAACAACAAATACCGGGGTGTAAACTCTTTTTTAGAACCATAGGCCAAGCCCAGTAAAACCAAGCAAACAGGCACAAACGCAGAGCCGAAATAGGTCGCTTTTTCCCACATCAGCCATTGCTCACTGCCCACCTCATGGAAGCCCCCCATAAATACGGCGCCGTTCCAAATCAGCAACACAGCGATCACCAATATGAATATATAATGCAGCGCACGTTTATTCTTTGCGCGCAAAATATAAATCAACATGCCAATCAGCATAACCACAGTAAGAGAAACAAGTATGTTAGAAAAAGTCAACATAATGTCGGCTCCTCCTTACGCAGATTTTCCGGCTGCCAAACCCCATCCAAATACCGGCGCATATACTCAGCGTCAATGCTGGGCCAGCTATGTCCCAGCTTGTCCAATTCCTGCCGGGTACGCTCAGCGGTAATCCTGATTTTTCCCTCCTGTCCCATGCTGTTTAGGTCCTCTATCAGCCCTGCAACGTGCTCCAATTCTCCCTTCTTGCTCAACCCCGCAATATGCTGAAAAAATGCCGAATCGGAAACAATCTCCAGCCTGCGCCCAGTCTCTTCCAGCAAGCCCGCCAGTTTGCCCAGGGTTACTAAGTTGGTGTTAAACATATGATACACAGCGCAATCAGGCTGCCCAATCGCGGCCAACGCCAAAATATACCTGGCGCAGCAATCCACCGGCGTCATCTCCAGGGGCTTATCCAGCATACCTCGCGGAACGCAACCAATCGCACACAGCGCCTGAATACGATTGAAAAAAGCGTTTTTCTCCGGATTGATCTGGAACCTTCCGTCACTTTCTCGGCCAGTGAGCACACCCACACGGAAAATCCGGGCATTGAGCCCCCGATCCATCGCCTCAAGCACAGCCCCTTCCGCCAAAAACTTACTCTTGGCATACTCGTTTTCAGCGCAATTCTGGCCCACATCATACATCTGCTCGGTAAATTCGCCCCGGCGATGAGGCGCGTCCTCATAGTGCGTACCAGACACGCTAACAGTAGAAATGTGCAGCAAAGCAGCCTTTGCATCTTGCGCCATTTCAATAATACGTTGCGTCCCCAAAACATTAACTCGGTGGAAGGCGTCCGCGTTCCCGGCATGGTCCGTAATAGCTGCGCTGTGAATCACCGTATCCACCTGCATGCATAAGTTATCGTATTGGCTGCTGATTAGGCCTAAATTGTCCTCATGGATGCTTCCATTCACCACAAAAACATATTTAAGCAGAGCCGCCGCCTTCTGCTCGCCAAAGTAGAAAGCTAAGTTGCTGCGCAGCCGCGCCGTCGCCGCCCGCTGGGTTTCACCGCGCAATAGGCAACCAATCCGCCGCGCAGAGTTCGCAAGCTGTGCCAGGAGATGGGCTCCTAAATATCCTGTCGCCCCTGTCAAAAGAACCGTCTGCATTGCCGGCGGCGATAGGTGCGCATAGGCAGGCACTAATTCCCGGCGCTTCTCACGAACAACACTGCGCTTTTTCTCCTCAGCCCCGCCGATATTCAACCGTTTACAGATTTCGCCCAAAGTCTGATAATCATAGAAGTCCTGGGTTTTAACAGTCCAGCCATATTGGAAAATCGCTGCCTGAACTTTAATCACACTCAGCGAATCGCCGCCCAGCGCAAAGAAGCTGTCGTCGCTTCCTATATTATCAATCTTTAAGATGTTCGTCCAAATCCGCGCCATCTTGCGCTCAACAACGCTGAGCTTTTTCTTGGAAGGCCGCTGTCCCCGCTGCTGCAAAATATCTCCCCGCTCCGGAACAGGCAACGCCTTGCGGTTCACCTTGCCATTTAAGGTTAGCGGCATTTTCTCCATGCCTATAAAATATGATGGCACCATATAAGCCGGCAGCCTTTTTGTGAGGTGCTTGCGTAAAACCTCCGCTTCCACACCTTCTTCCGTAGCATAATAAGCGCAAAGGAATTTATCGACGCCTTCATCCAGCGCCATCACCACAGCCTCATCCACACCCCTAAATCCCCGCATCGCAGCCTCAATCTCGCCCAACTCAATGCGCAAGCCCCGGATCTTAATCTGATGGTCCACCCGCCCCATGATCTCCATTTCGCCGTTTTCCATAAAGGCGCAAATATCGCCGGACTGATACATCACCCGTCCCGGCCAATAAGGATCGCTACTAAACTTTTGGCGGTTTAGCTCATCGCGGTTGATATACCCCGTAGCGACACAATCGCCGCTGATATACGCTTCCCCCGGAACACCGATAGGCACAGGCTTTTTATACTTATCCAGAATATACATCCGGGTGTTGACAATCGGCCGTCCGATGGTGATATGAGACGTATTCGATAAATCTTTGAACGTACAGTAAACCGTTGTTTCCGTCGGGCCATAACCGCTTATAATTCGTGCCTTGGTATATTTTTTTAAAAGTTTCAACAGCGACAACGGGAATTCCTCCCCGCCCAGCACAATCTTTTCGATGTGTTCGCCTGCCGCCGCCCGAAAATCAGCATCATCCATCATCAGGCGCATCCGAGTAGGCGTTGTTTGGATAAACTTCACATTCTCACGCCGAACCAGAGCAGCCAGCAAATGCGGCTGACGCAGCTCCTCCTCGGTGCATAATACAACCGTACAACCAAACAGCAACGGCAACAACGCGTCCACCACAAAAATATCAAAAGAAACCGTCGTTACAGAAACGCTGGTCTGGTCTTTGTCATAGCAAATCGTATCTTTTGTCCCCTCGTAGAGGTTGTAAAGCGCCCGATGGGGTAAAATACCGCCTTTGGGAATACCGGTGGAGCCGGACGTATAGATAACATACGCCGCATCCTCTCCCTGGTCGATCGGTATCGGGTTTTCGGCCGCTCCCGTCTTCGGGATATCGCGCACATGAAGAACCCGCCCGCCAAAGTCGATGTCGGCACTGCCATCGCTCAGCAGCACAGCCGTACCGGAATCCTCCAGCATAAAGGAAACGCGCTCTTTCGGGTAGCTGGGGTCCAGAGGCAAATAGCCGCCCCCGGCTTTCAAAATGCCCAGCAACCCCGCCATCAAATCAAAGCTTCGGCGAATACACAGAGCAACAATCGTATTCCTCCCCACTCCCTCAGCCCGTAGCGCATGGGCAATCTGGTTGGTGCGGCGGTTAAGCTCCTTAAAACTCATGCGCTGCCCGTCTACTACCAAGGCGGTCTTGTCTCCTTGGGAAACCGCCAGGTCTTCCAGCAGGGTGTGGATATGGCCGTCGCCCCCATGGTCGCAATCTGTCTGGTTAAAGCCAGCAGTAACCTGCCACAGTTCCTGCTGGGTCAGAACAGACACCTCACTCAAAGGCCGATCCGGCTGCTCGCACAGCAAATCCAACAGCCTGAGGAAATGCGTGCTCATGCGCTTTATAGTAGCCCTTTTAAACAGCTTTGTATTATACTCCATCTGACAGGAAAACCCCTGTGCAGTCTCGTAAACTTCCAAAGTCAAATCTAGCTTGGCAATGCCCGGGTCAAACGGGTAAAACGTACAAGCAAGCTCTCCCAGTTGCAAAGGCAGCCCGTCCTTTGCATAAACCAACATCGTATCAAACAGCGGGTTACGGCTGATGTCCCGGGGCAGCTCCAAGTCTGCCACCATCCGCTCTAAGGGATAATCCCCATGGGCCATGGCGCCCACGCAAGCAGCACATACCTCGTCAAAGAACTGAGAGAAGCTCTTGTCGCCAGTGGGGTAAGCCCGCAGCGGTAGTGTGTTGATAAAAACACCCACCATATCCCGCAGCTCAGACCGTCCCCGGCCAGACACAGGAAACCCCACAATCACATCTTCCTGCCCGGTATACTTGGACAGCAAAACCTGATAGGCTGCCAAAACCGCCATAAACAACGTTGCGCCGCGTTTTTTGGAAAAATCCGCAAGCCTGTCCATGGCCTTCTTATCCACATCAAACCGCAGCCGCTTTCCCTGAAAGCTCTGGACGGCAGGCCGCGGTTTGTCCGTATGCAGGTTTAAAAGCGGCAGCTCACCATTCAGAGCTTCCTGCCAAAACTCCCTTTGCCTGCCCATCTCGTCTGATTGGAAGAATTCCTGCTGCCAGACCGCATAGTCCTTATACTCCAGCTCCTTGCCTACCAAAGTATCTCCGGCATAAAGCTCTGCCAACTCGTTGAGCAAAATCTCTACAGAACGTTGGTCGCCAATACTATGATGCATATCAATAAACATAATCGTTCTGTCTTGCCCAATATCCACCAGCGCCAGCCGCATCAAGGGCGGTGCTTGCAGGTCGAAGGGCCGCATAATGTTTTTCAGCAGGGTGCGCAGTTGTCTAGGCGCACACGCATAGTGCTCGAACTCCAGTTTGGCTCTCCTGCTCACCACCTGCCAAAGCTCTCCCTTTTGCAGAACAAAAGAAGTCCGCAGCGCATCATGCCGCTCAATCAGTTTGGAAAAAGCTCGGCGTAAACGCGGAACATCGATCTTGCCACGCAGTTGAAAGGCAATGGGAATGTGATAGGCTGCCTCCTGGCTCTCGCTTTGCGACAATATCCACATGCGCTGCTGGGCAGAGGAAACAGGATACCGCCGTTTCACAGCGGTAGGCAGGATGGGCCGGTAGGCCGCCGCTTCTGCTGCATCGATCAGCAAAGCCCAATCCTTCAGCCGCGGCGCACGATAAACCTCTTCCAGCGGAATCTCAACCTGGAACCTATGGGCTACCTGGCTCATCACCCGAATAATACTCAACGAATCGCCGCCAATATCAAAAAAGCTATCTTCTCTGCCAATCTGAGGCAAATTCAATATTTCCGTCCATATAGCGGCCAGCGCCTGCTCTGTCCCAGTCTCAGGTGGTATAAAGTCCTCCTGCCCCAGCATTTCCTCATTTTCCAGCGGATCCGGCAGCCGGCTCTTGTCTACTTTGCCGCTGGCATTATACGGCAAGCTGTCCACCGTTATATAGTAGGAAGGCACCATATAGGCAGGCAGTTCTCTGGCCAGTTCCGCCTTGATCTCCGAACGTTTTGGCGGCTGTCCGCAAACATACGCACAAAGGAAACGCCTTCCGTCTTCATGGGTATAGTCGTTCACAACACAGGCCGTCACGCCCTCTACTTTCTTCAAGCGGCTTTCAATTTCACCCAGTTCAATTCGATAGCCACGGATTTTTATCTGTTGGTCAATCCGTCCTAAAAACTCAATCTCCCCTCGAGGATACCAGCGGGTCAAGTCACCGGTTCGATAGAGCTTCTCGCCGGGGAAAATCGGGTTGTCCACAAAGCGTTCGGCATTTAAATCCGGCTTGTTGATATAGCCCCGGGCAATGCCCGCGCCGCCTATATACAGTTCTCCGGGAATCCCGATAGGCACCGGGTTTTTGTGGGCGTCTAGTATATACGCTTTCACATTGAACAGCGGGCTACCAATGTTGGGGATACTGGCCTCAGTCACATCCATACAGGTTGCCGCTATGGTAATTTCAGTAGGCCCATAGAAGTTCATAATACGCGCCTTGGTACAGCCCTGTACCCGCTCCAGCAGCGCTTTCGGCAAAACGTCTCCGCCCAAGCTGACATTTCGAAAATGCTTCAAGCAAGAGGGGCCTCTTGGGTCAGACAGCAATAGTTCCATCCTGCCCGGTGTCACCATCATTAAGTTGACGCCCTGTTCTTCAATCAGCTTCACCATATGATGGGGCATGTTGGCTTCGTGTTCCTTGGCAAAAACCAACACCGCACCAAACATCAGCGCAGGGATGGTCTCCATTACGCTCAAGTCGAAGGAAATAGAACCGGCGCACAGCATACGCGCCCCGGGAGAGAAATCCCACAGCTCGTTAATAGAATACGCAAACTGCACAATCGACCGGTGTTCGATCATAACGCCTTTGGGACGCCCCGTCGAGCCGGACGTATAGATAACATACGCTAAATTACAAGGCATAGAACGAGATAGCTCCACCTTCTGCACAGTGTCTGGCAACCGATCCGTCGGCAAAATAGCTACGTCCGCCTCTAGACGGTCAGGGCATTTATCCGTCAAATGCGGCGACACCAACACAGCCTTTGCGCCACTGTCCTGAAGCATATAAACAATACGCTCCCGGGGCAGGTCTGGGTCGATGGGCAGAAAAGCGGCACCGGCCTTCAAAATGCCCAGCATATTCACGCAATATTCCTCGGTGCGCCCTACCAGCAGGCCCACAATATCCTCCGGCCCGACCCCCTCATTCCCCGCCAAATACTGTGCTACTGCCTCGGAACGGCTATCCAACTCGCCATAGCTCATACCCTTGCCCTGATTCACCAAAGCGCAAGCATTTTTGTCTATAGCACCCATCTGCCTTTCCCAAAGGTCCTGCAAAGTCTCCCCTTCGGGAAACTCATGGTAGGTATCGTTAAAGCGGTGTAGAATACGTTCCCTTTCTTCATCCGAAAGAATATCCAGCATATACAACGGCTTATCTGGATGCAGAGTCATGTCGCGGATAATGTTGATCAGGTGCGTATGAATATATTCAATCTCTTTAATGGAAAAGAACGGAACATGGTGGTCGTAATCCACAATAAACTTCCCGTCCCCTTCCCGGTCGTTTACATGGATGCTGAGGGATGCCGTCTGATAGCCGCTGAAATGCCAGCGTCCTTCATAGGTAAAATCTTCCTCATCCTTCTTAAATTCTCCAATTTGGTAGGAAAGGGTCACATCATATAGAGAATCCAAGTCTTTATGGGTCTTGCGCAAATCCTGCAGCAGCATATCATAAGGATATTTCTGATGCTTCAACACGGAAAACCATTCATCGGAAACCACCTGCGCAAATTCCACAAACGACAGTTCATCCTGTATCTTGATGCGAATCGGCACCGTGCTAACAAACATACCAAACGCGCCCTTGCCGGCCATAGACGTCCTGTTTGCAACCGGTGCGCTTATAATAATATCTTTTTTATTAGTAATGCGGTTGATATAAATCGCCAGAGCCGACAAGAAAAGAGAGAATGCTGAAATCTTGGAGTCCTCACAATATTGGCGAATGCTCGCAGACAGCGCCGGAGGTATAACAAAAGCCTTGCGCCGCGCTTTGGTGCTGAAATAGTTCGATTTTTTCTGTTTAATAACCGTAGGCTCCGGCAGTTCCGAAAAACGGCGATTCCAATAGTGAGCATCATACGCAAAACGCTTTGATTGAAAATACTCCTCCTCTTCACGGATATAATCGATGTAGGAGCGAATATTCGGTTCCGGCGGCACCTCAGTTCCTTTCAAGAGGCTCTGATAGATCTCCATCAGTCGGTTGGAAAACCCTACAATTGAAAGCGCATCGGAAATCACATGGTGGAATTTAGCATAGATTCCACCTTCGTTTTCCCCTAGCTTGAATATAGCAAAATAATACAATGGGCTATTTAACAAGGGCATAGGCTCTTGGGTTTGGATACTATCCCATTCATATAGCTCCTGCACACCCTTCTGGGTAAAATCCAGGCGTTCAATGCTTGTGTAGGCGTAAGGCTCCACATATTGACGCGGCTCATCCCCAGACAGCATCATGCGAATGCGTATAGAATCGCTATCCTGCAAAAGCCTGTTTACAGCCTGTTCCAACAGGTCTGTCTCCAGCGTTCCTTTAATCTTTAAGGTGCCCGCATTGTTCCACATCCCAGTGCCTGGGTGTAGTTTCTCCGTATACCAGACCCGCTGCTGCGGATGCGTAAGCGCATAGCTCACCTTCTTCTCACTCATCATTGCTCCCTTATATCCCTCATAATAATAAGCAGCCTGCCTCGCATGTCTTCTTTCCGACATCAACCGATCGACCGTCCAACCGAAAAAAATATAGCCTTATACACGATCAAGTTGCATCTTAGACACCCATACCACCGGCTCAGCCGCTAGCTCATCCGCACATATCGCCGCCCGATAGCCGGGAAACCCATCCAGTAAAGTGAATTCACAATCGGTAACGCTGGTTTGGATCCTCCCCTCCAGCGGATAGGCTTCAAAGCTTTTCATATCCTTGCGCAGCCCTTCGCCAACATATTTGATATACGCTTCCTTCATCGTCCAAACTCTAAAAAAAAAGTCTGCCTGATCCTGCGCTGCTAGAAACATGGTATATTCCTGCCCGGACATAACCCTTTGCGCCAAGCTGTCCTCAATCGGGCGCACCTTCTCCACATCAGCGCCCACACAGGTTTCATGCAACGCACAAATCACCACATCTCCAGAATGGCTGAGGTTGAAGCACGGCGCATGCCCCGCCAGATAAGGCTTCCCCTGCGGCGTCCGTCTCCAATCCGTTTCCTTGGGCACAATATCATATGCCACCTTTAGGCCAAAGCACAAAAGACGATAAGCAGTCAAAGTCAAAGCTCTGTCCTGTTCACGCCGCATCCGTCCTATCTCCAAGCGCTTGTCGGATGGCAACGATTTTTCCCAACCCTCTACGGCCACGCCATCAAAAAGAGCCGTAGTCGCTGCAAAGACTCTCACGTCACCTGCTCCAAATATTGCATAATATCTTTAACCTTAGAGAACTTATGGATATCCTTTTCCGGAACCTCCACATCAAACTCCAGCTCAAACGCACAAACCAACTCTACCAAATCCAAAGAGTTGATGCGCAATTCCTTCACAAGCTCCGTATCCGGAGTAATATCCACATCCCGACAATCCACATGCCCGACAATAACCGCCCTCACCGCCTCAAACATGGTTCATTCTTCTCCAATCTTTACTTGATAGCGTTTGATCTTCCGGGTGGTTGTTTTGGGGAAGGGTTGATGCCTTAATTGGAACTGGTGCACCTTTTTATAATAAACTAATGTCTGGTTTATCTTATCCACTTCCTGCTCCACCGCATTGTACAAGCTCTGCTCGTCCATTCCGTCCACTTTATCCGGATCGGGATAGATGAGGGCCATTAAACTTTCCGAGCCATTGTCGTCTCCCGGCGCTTCCATCACCAATGCTTCGGCAATCAGCGGACTCTCCGTCAGCCGCTGTTCAATCTCATCCGGCATAATGTTTTTTCCATTCTTCAAAACGATCAGGTTTTTGCAGCGGCCGGTCACATAGAGAAATCCGTCCTCATCCTGATAGCCCAGATCGCCGGTCATAAACCAATCGCCATCAAAAGCCTGTGCCGTACCTTCTTCGTCGTCCAGATATCCCAACATCACATTGTCCCCGCGCACCAAAATCTGCCCATCGGCATCAAAGCGCACCTCGCAGCCTGGCGCCAGCCAGCCTACCGAAGCGTCCTTGTAGCTCTCGTTGCGGTTGGCCGAGATAATCGGCGAACATTCCGTAATTCCATAGCCCTGCAGAATCTTAACGCCAAGGCCGCGAAACGCCTTGACATATTTAGGATTGAGGTAAGCGCCGCCGCATATAACGATGCGCAAACGCCCACCAAAAAAGCCGCGCACTTCGCCTAGAACCTTGTCTCGAAGGTCGATCCCGATTTTCCCCAGCAGGTTGCATAGCCCAATGGCAAACCGCAGTTTGCCCCCTTTGCCCTGTTTTTCCGCCGCCTCCCAGATCCGTTTGTGGAAGGTCTCGATATAGAGCGGCACCAGCACCATAACTGTAGGCTTGAAAAGCTGCAGGCAGGCCGCCAGTTGTTTAACGCCGCTGCAAAACGCAATGGCAGAGCCATAGTAAATCGGCCCGAATATCCCGCACATATCCTCATAAGCGTGCTGGATGGGCAAAATGGAAAGCAGCGTGTCGTCCGGCGTAAAGAGAACCAGTTCACAGGCTGAAACTGTATTTGCCGCCAAATTGCGGTGGCACAGCATCACGCCTTTGCTGAGCCCAGTGGTTCCTGATGTAAAAAGAATCGAGCAGGCCCGCTCCCGGTCTATTTCAATGGAAGAATACCGATCCTGTCCGGCCGCAAGAAGCTCCCGGCCTCGCTGCAAAAGTGAATCCAGCGAAAGCTTGGCCCCAGCCTGAACCTGCCCCCAAGAAACCGTGTTCTCTATGCCCAAAGCAGTCGCTGCAAAGGCAGCTTCCTCCTCGTACGTGGCAGAATAGATGATAGCTGTAACCTTTGCGCGGCGCATCTGCTCGGCCAATTCTTCTTTTGGAAGCTCTTTATCCAACGGCACAACCGTAGCGTTGCTGTTGACGATAGCGAAATATGAAAGGATCCACTCGTAGGAATTCTCGCCCAGCAAGGCGATCCTTTGCCCGTTCCATCCAAAATTAAGCAAAGAATTGGCCATAGCAGCCAATTCTTCTCCAAACTCACCATACGTTACCGCCACATAACAAGAACGACCGGTCATTTTATAAAAAGCATTTTTGTGCGCGTAAAGGCTTGCACTCCTGTCCGTCAGCTCTTTTAGGTCTCCAATGGCCTGAGTTTGATTCAAGGGATAGTTTTTCATAGATGTGC
>JBMNTQ010000019.1:0-19679 GCA_050945815.1 Christensenellales bacterium | reverse complement strand
CAGCTTGCCTATATTTGGCGGGGCATCGAGCAAGGCGCAGCAGAGCACAGAGGAAACTGCACCGGTTATTTATTTCAATTGTACGGTACTCTTCGGCGGCGCTGAGATAAAATGAGCGGCGAGAGGCAGAGGCTTTAGACAGGATTTGCCGGCGATGGGGCAGATGGGCTGAGACACGATTGGGCTGGGTTAAGCAGCCTTGTTATAGGGCTGGGGAACGGCATGAATTTTATTGACCGGCAGAGGGAAAAATTTCTTTATCTGCCGGTTTTTTGCGTTGGGATTTATGGTATAATAGCCGCAAAGCGTCTATTATACGCTTCATTTTGTGCGCGTGCGAATTTTGACCTGCGGCCAAACGCATAGGCGCGGATTATACCATATTCGCTTTGCTGCATAGGGTATAATGGATATTATATTTAATGGAAGTATGAAAGAAAACGGTCAAAGGAAGGGAGAAGCTGGATGGGCAAAGTATACCGTTTATTTGTGGAAAAGAAGCCGGGTTTTGATGTGGAGGCGCAGCAGCTTTTGCGGAATTTGCAGACCAATTTGGGGCTGACTGCGATTCGGCAGCTGCGGTTGCTGAACCGGTATGATGTGGAGGGCCTCTGCGACGAGGACTTTGCCGCGGCGCGTAGTTCGATTTTTTCTGAGCCGAACAAGGATATTGTATATGATGATCATGTGGTCTTTGATGAGGGCTGGCTCTATTTTGCAATGGAATATGTGCCGGGACAATATGACCAGCGGGCAGATTCCGCTGCGCAGTGTGTGCAGCTTTTAACCCAGAAGGAGCGGCCTAAGGTTTTGTCTGCTACGGTGGTGGCGATCTCTGGGGAAATTTCTGAGACTGAGCTTTTAAAGGTGCAGAATTATTGCATCAACCCCATTGAATCTCGGATCGCTGGCTGGGACAAGCCTAAGTCGTTGGATTTGCAGCTGGAGCAGCCGGAGATGGTGGAAACGGTAGAGGGTTTTATTTCTATGGATGCCGCTGCGCTGGAGGCTTTTTGGCAGGCAGGCAATTTTGCTATGAACCTAGAGGATTTAGAGTTCTGCCAGGATTACTTTAAAGAGCAGGAGGGGCGCGACCCTTTCATTACGGAGCTGCGGGTGATTGATACGTATTGGTCGGATCATTGCCGGCATACGACATTCTCCACTCAACTGGAGGAAGTTACCGTGATTGGGGGCGAAGCTGAGGCGGCGATTGAGGGGGCTTTACAGGGATATTTCGAGCTGCGCCGGGAAACCGGGCGAGAGGAGCGGCCGGTTTGTCTGATGGATATGGCGACCATTGGTACCAGTGCTTTGAAAAAGCGCGGGTTGGTGCCGGACTTGGACGAGTCGGAGGAGATCAATGCGTGCAGCATACGGGTGCCTGTGGAGATTGACGGCGAGAGCCAGGACTGGTTGGTTCAGTTTAAAAACGAGACCCACAATCATCCTACGGAGATTGAGCCTTTCGGCGGCGCGGCGACTTGCTTGGGCGGCGCGATCCGTGACCCGCTTTCCGGCAGAGCGTATGTGTATCAGGCGATGCGGGTGACCGGGAGCGGCGATCCGGATACGCCTTTTCATGAGACGCTGCCTGGGAAGCTGCCCCAGCGCAGGATAACGGTGGGTGCGGCAGATGGTTATAGCTCGTATGGCAACCAGATCGGTGTGGCGACCGGGCAGGTTGTGGAGCTGTATGATGAGGGGTATGTGGCCAAACGGATGGAGATTGGGGCTGTGGTTGGCGCGTGTCCGGCGGATAACGTGGTGCGTGAGACGCCGAAAAATGGCGATGTGGTCGTCCTTTTGGGCGGGCGGACAGGCCGAGACGGCATTGGCGGGGCAACGGGTTCTTCCAAGGCCCATGATGAGAGCTCGATCGATGTTTGTGGGTCGCAGGTGCAGAAAGGTAATGCGCCTACGGAACGCAATATACAACGCTTGTTCAGGAAGAGCAGCGTTTCCCGCATGATCAAAAAATGCAATGATTTTGGGGCGGGCGGCGTTAGCGTGGCTATTGGCGAGCTAGCGGCGGGCCTGAAGATCAACTTGGACGCAGTGCCTAAAAAATATGAGGGGCTGGACGGAACGGAGCTGGCTATTTCGGAATCGCAGGAGCGGATGGCGGTGGTGTTGGATGCGCAGGACGCAGAGCGCTTTATCGCGGAGGCTGCGGCAGAAAACCTGGAGGCGACGGTGGTTGCGCAGGTGACGGATGACCGGCGCTTGCGGATGGCCTGGCAGGGCGAGATGATTGTGGATATTTCCAGAGATTTTCTGGATACCAATGGTGTGTTGCAGAAGGCTCGGGCGGAGATTGCGCCGGTGGAGCTTCGCGATGACTATCGGATAAACGTGCCTCGGGAGTTGGCAGGGCGCGACATTGTGGAAGCGTTTTATGCCAATTTGCGGCGCAAGAATGTTTGCAGCCAGCAGGGGCTTGGCGAGCGTTTTGACTCGACTGTTGGGGCGGCTAGCGTGTTGATGCCTTTTGGCGGGGTGTTGCAGCGGACGCCTGAGGAGGCGATGGTGGCGACTCTGCCGGTTTTGTCCGGTGAGACGGAGGATGCTACGGCTATGGCTTATGGGTTTATACCCGGCATTTCCAAATGGAGCCCGTTTCATTCCGGAGCGTTTGCGGTGGTGGAGGCGCTGTCTAAGCTGGCGGCTGTGGGTGCAGACCCGTTGACTGCGCGGCTGTCGCTGCAGGAATATTTCGAGCGGCTGAGAAAGGAACCCCGGCGCTGGGGCAAGCCGGTGGCTGCGGTTTTGGGAGCATTGGCGGCTCAGATTGGCCTGGGTGTGCCGGCGATCGGCGGGAAGGACAGTATGTCCGGCTCCTTTGAGGAGATGGACGTGCCGCCTACGTTGGTTTGCTTTGCTCTGGCAATGACTAAGGCTTCCAGGACGATTTCTGCTTCGCTGAAGCGGGGGGGCAACCGGGTGGTTTTGCTGCCGGTGCCTTTAGATGAGCTTCATATGCCTGACTGGGCTATGTTGCGCCGCATGTATGGGAAGGTTTATGAGATGGCCCAATTGGGACAGATTTATGCGGCATCTGTGGTGCGGGAAGGCGGTGTGGCCGCCGCGGTGACCCGCATGGTTTTAGGTAATGAAGCGGGCTTTAGCTTTGACAGCAGCGTAGATGAGACGTTGTTGTTTGCGCCGCAAAGCGGCGGGTTGGTTCTGGAAATCGGTAAGGACGTGGAGTTGGGCGAAGTGGCGCACGTTGAACTGGGCATGACCACCATGAACCCTTGCATTCGGGTGGGGGGCAAGGATTTGCGCTTTGAGGATTTGGCTGGGGCGTATATGTCCGGGCTGGACGAGGTTTTTCCCTTGAAGACTGAATATGAGCCGACGATGCAGCATTTGTGGCTGTATCACCATAGAAATACGGAGCGGAAGAGCGCGCGCGTTGCACGGCCGCGGGTTTTGATTCCTGTGTTTCCGGGTACGAATTGCGAAGTGGAAACCCAGCGGGCGTTTGAGCGGGCGGGGGCTGTTGCTGAGACTGTGGTGGTTAATAACCTGAGTGCGGCGGGCATTGAACAGACGATTTCCCGGCTGAAGACGCAGCTGGACAACAGCCAGATTTTGATGCTGCCTGGCGGCTTTTCTGGCGGGGATGAGCCGGATGGCTGCGGTAAGTTTATCGCGACAACCTTTAGAAACCCGCGGCTTTCAGATGCGGTGCATGAACTGTTGGCGCGAGACGGTTTGATATTAGGCATTTGCAATGGTTTTCAGGCGTTGGTGAAGCTGGGGCTTTTGCCGTATGGGGAAATCCGAGATCTGGCGGAAGGTGCGCCTACTTTGTCGTTTAACGCCATTGGGCGGCATGTTTCCAGGATTGTGAATACCCGGGTGGTTTCGGTGAAATCTCCTTGGCTGGCGGCCTGTAGGCCGGGGGAGAAGCATGCTCTGGCGGTATCTCATGGTGAAGGACGCTTTGTGGCCCGGGAAGAGGAGATTAAGCTGTTGATGGAGAACGGGCAGATTGCTACCCAATATATTGACATTGACGGGGCGCCAACCTCGGATAGCGAATGGAACCCGAATGGATCGGACAGCGCGATAGAGGGCATCATTAGCCCAGATGGACGTATTTTCGGGAAGATGGGGCATAGCGAGCGCATTGGCAGGTATGTTGCTGTTAATGTGCCGGGCAACAAGGATCAGAAGCTGTTTGAATCCGGCGTGAAATATTTCGCTTAAAGGCGGCACATTTTAGGTGTTTGACTTGATTACCCCAGGAGGGCTACACACCCTCCCGGGGTGTTTTTTATGCTTTGAGGTGAGGGAGGAGGGGAGGATTTTTCAAAGAGGAGGCTGATGACGGATTTGGCGGGATAAAAAACAACAGGGCTAACATGCCCTGTTGAGGTTGGTCGGTTAGGTTTGGAGGGTATCGGCTTTTTAAGCTATTGAATAGCGCGTTTGCCGAAACTTACAGTTTTTTGGGAGCTAGGCCCACCTTGCGGTAGACTTTGTTGAGGGTTTTGTAGGCGGCGCGGGCAGCTTTTTCACTGCCTTCGTTCATGACCGCTTGCAGGCCGGCCTTGTCTGCGAGCAGGCGTTTATATTCTGTTTGGATGGGGGAGAGGGTTTGTATGACGGCTTCGGCAGTATCGGCTTTCAATTGGCCGTAACCTTTGCCCTGAAAATGGGCTGTAGCTTGACTTTGGGTTTGGCCGGTGCAGGCGCAGAAGATGGTTAGCAAATTGACGACGCCGTCACTGCCTTCAAAGGAGATATCGCTGCCGGAATCTGTGACTGCGCGCTTAACTTTGCGAACGATGGTGTCGGGGGCGTCCAGCATGGAGATATAGGCATTTTCGTTATCGTCGGATTTGGACATCTTTTTATCCGGCTCTTGCAGGCTCATGATGCGGGCGCCGACTTTGGGGAAATAGCCTTCGGGTATGGTGAAGGTTTCACCGTAGAGGTTGTTGAAGCGAAGGGCAATGTCGCGGGTTAGTTCTAGATGTTGCTTCTGGTCGGCGCCTACCGGCACAAGATTGGCCTGGTAGAGCAGGATATCTGCCGCCATGAGAACAGGATAGTTTAGAAGCCCCGCGTTGATGTTTTCGTTTTGGCGGGCGCTTTTGTCTTTAAATTGGGTCATGCGCCCCAGCTCGCCCAGATAGGAATGACAGTTGAGAACCCAACTGAGCTCTGCATGGGCCGAGACATGGGATTGGCAGTACATGATGCTATGCTGCGGCGAAAGACCGCAGGCGATGAGCAACGCTATGGTTTCCACGCAGCGGCGGCGCAGGCTTGCGGGCTGCTGGCGGATGGTGATGGCGTGGAGATCGACTACGCAGTAGTAGCAATGGTGGTCGGCCTCCAGCAGCTTCCAGTTTCGAAGGGCGCCCAGGTAGTTGCCTAACGTGAGCACGCCTGAGGGCTGGATGCCGCTGAATATGATAGGTGTTTCTTGGTTCATTATTTTCCTCCCGGACGGCTGGTTTAGAGAAACTCGGTTTCGAGAATACTGAAACGACCGTCGTCTTGTAAGAAATCTAAAATGGCCTGCTTTTGCCGTTGGGCAGCTTGTTCGCTGCCGGCGATGAGGGCGCAGCCGATATCGGCACGCTGCCACAAATCTAATGGGCCGCCTTGGATAAAGCTGCCGTTGAAACGGGAACGCAGGCGGCCAACCACGCTGCCTACGATTGCGCGTTTCTCTTTGAGGCTGCGGACATACGGCATGTGGATACGCACGATAAAGGCGGTGCAGATCATGGGTTATCTTTGCTTAAAAAGCTTAGGATATCTTGCCGCATGGCAGTTTTGTCGCAAACCGCACCATGCAGGATGGGCGCTGTGTTAAGGGAGGCAACTTGCGCGGGCAGAGGTAAGCCGGACACCTTGGACAGCGCTGTGCAGGCGGCAAGCTCGTCGCCCTCCCATACTTCCCCCAGAGCCGAGAGTACGTCGGGGGCAAACTTGAAGGGGCTGGCGGTGGAGGCGAGTACGGTTGGGGTATGGTCGCCTGTTTGGTTGACGTAGGACCGGTAGACGCCGTGGGCTACTGCTGTATGGGTGTCCATCAGGTAGCCGTATTCGCGGAATACGCGGGCGATCTCGGCTTTGGTTGCTGTGTCGTCTAGGTAGCCGCCATAGAAATCTGAGAAAGCGGACCCAACTGCTTGGTCGACCTCGAAGAAGCCGGTTTGCTTGAGACTGTCCATAAGCGCGCACAGCCGGGCTGAGTCGCGGTTTACAGCCTCGAACAGCATACGTTCCAGGTTGCTGGAGATCAGGATGTCCATGGAGGGAGACAGCGTGCGGTAGAATTCCCGGCGGCGGTCGTAGACGCCGGTTTGGAAGAAGTCGGTTAGAATGTTGTTGCGGTTGGACGCGCAAATCAGATTTTTGATGGGCAGGCCCATTTTCTTTGCGTACCAGGCAGCCAGGATGTTGCCGAAATTGCCTGTGGGTACGGCAACGTTGATGGCATCGCCAAAGCGGATGCCGCCTTGTTTCGCCATGTTGAAGTAGGCCCAGAAATAATAAGCGATCTGCGGCGCCAGCCTGCCCCAGTTGATGGAGTTGGCGGAGGAGAACCGATAGCCTTTTTCATTGATTTGCCGGGAAAAGGCTGTGTCGCCAAAAATCTCTTTTACGCTGGTTTGTGCGTCGTCAAAGTTGCCGCGTACGGCGCACACATGGACGTTGGTCCCTTGTTGGGTGACCATCTGGAGACGCTGGGTAGCGGAGACGCCGTCTTTTGGGTAGTAGACGGAAATTGCCGTACGCGGTACGTCGGAGAACCCTTCCAGTGCTGCTTTGCCTGTGTCGCCGGAGGTGGCTACGAGGATTAGGACAGTGGATTCTTCGCCGGTTTTGTCCATGGCGGAGGAGAGCAGCCGGGGCAGTACCTGTAGGGCCATGTCTTTGAAGGCAAGGGTGGGCCCTTGCCAGAGCTCCATGATAAAGGGCCCGCAACCAAGGCCGCGCACCGGTACTACCTCTGCCGGGAACTTGCCGCGGTAGGCGGAGGTGGTATGGGAGAGCAGCTCTTGTTGGGTGAAATCTGTGAAATATAGGGAAAGCACCTTGGCGCACAGGGCTTCGTAGGGAAGGCTGCGCCAGGCAGAAAGTTCGTTGTATACCTGAGGGAACTGTTCCGGTACAAATAAGCCGCCGTCCGGCGCTATGCCTAGTAGTACGGCATCGGACGGCGAAACAGAACCGGAGCCCCTTGTGCTGATATAACGCATGGGTTTCCTCCGTAAGTTTAGTCGGTTATTACATATTGCTGGATAAAATCTGGCGTATTGTCGCCGCAGACGCTGATGATGATGTCCAGATTGAATTTTTCTGCCATGTTATTGGCGCTTTCGAAAAACTCCTGCAGATCCTCGAGGGGATAGTGGACGATCTTCAAAAAACCATCTATGTAAATGCGCTCAAGATCGTAATCCTGGGCAGCTAAGCCGCACAAAAAACCGTAAAACATTTTTGGGCTGTCGATATGATATTCGGAAGCATCGATAAAGCGGATCTGACGCGATACATCGAACATATAACGGCTGTCGTCATCAATAAAAATAGCGTTTCCATTTAGAGTGTCAACGCCAGAGTTTGCCATACCAATGATGCGCTTTGTTTTGCCTTCGCCTTTTTTTCCGAAAATTACTTTTAGCATGTTGCATTCCTCCCGAATTTTATTTTGTGCAGTTTTAGTAAAAAACGAGTGTGTTGCTCTTTACAATTATAATATACTTAAGCCCTGAAATACCATACCTTATGAGGAATTTCCAAAAGATTTTGCCCAGCGGGGCAAAAAGGGCACTTTTTACCCCGGCGGAGCAAGGCGGCCTGACTAAAAAAGAGGGCGGGGGGAGAAAAAGCTCCGGACAAAATGCTCGGAGCTTCTCAGTGGGCAGAAAGTTTAGAGCGAATGGTCTAGGTGGTAGATGATGCGCTTGTGCAGACGTGAATCGCACTGGGAGAACATGGCGTCCAGTTCGTCGTCACCCATGACCGTGTTGCGGCCTTTGCGGTATTCTTCGTCTACCAGCTCCTTGATTTTTGAGACGATGGGCGATTTTTTGTCCATGGCCTCTCCGTTTCTCAAGCCATAGTAGGCGTTCATCCAGTGGGCGATGCCTGCAAGCCCAGAATGGGAATCGACTGCTACGGTGGCCGGACGGTTGAGTATTTTGGCTGTGTTGAAGATGTTGTAGATCTCTTCATCTTTCAGCATGCCATCAGCGTGGATGCCGGCGCGGGTTGAGTTGAAATTGCGGCCTACAAAAGGCGTGCGCGGCGGAATTTCGTAATCCAACTCTTTTTCAAAGTAGCGGGCGATTTCGGTGATGACGCTCAGATCCATCCCGTCGGTTGTGCCGCGAAGGGAAGCGTATTCGACAGCCATGGCTTCCAGCGGGCAGTTGCCGGTACGCTCGCCAATGCCTAAGAGCGAGCAGTTTACCGCGCTGCAGCCATACAGCCAAGCTGTGGCGGCGTTGGTGACTACTTTGTAAAAATCGTTGTGGCCATGCCACTCGAGCAGGTGGCCGGGCACTTTGGAATATTTGCGCAGGCCATAGATGATACCCTGTACGCTGCGGGGCAGGGATACGCCGGGGTAGGACACGCCATAGCCCATGGTATCGCAGGCGCGGATTTTGATGGGGATGCCGCTTTCCTTGGACAGCCTTTGAAGCTCCAGCACGAAGGGCGCAACGAAGCCGTAGAAATCTGCCCGGGTGATGTCTTCGAGGTGGCAGCGGGGCCGGATTCCGTGGGACAGCGCGGATTTGACCACGCCTAGGTATTTATCCATGGCCTGGCGGCGATTGAGCCCCATTTTCTTGAAAATATGGTAGTCGGAGCAGCTGACCAATATGCCGGTCTCGGCTACGTTCATTTCTTTGACCAGTTTAAAGTCGTTTTCCGTTGCCCGGATCCAGGTGGTGACTTCTGGGAATTTCAGCCCTAACTCCTGGCACTTGCGAACGGCAGTCCGGTCGTTTTCTGTGTAGATGAAGAACTCGCTTTGGCGTATGAGCCCGTTTTCGCCGCCTAGGCGGCTCATCATCTGAAACAGATCTACGATCTGTTTGACTGTGAAGGGCGAGCGGGACTGTTGGCCGTCGCGAAAAGTGGTGTCGGTCATCCAGATGTCCGCCGGCATATTCATAGGGACACGGGTGTGGTTGAAGGATGTTTTGGGGATGCTGTCGTAATCGAACAGCCGACGATACAGATTGGGTTCTGATACATCCTGCAGTTCGTAGTGGTATATATTTTCTTCCAATAGATTGGAATGAATATTTAACCTGACTTCTGGTTCAATTGCTTTGTTGTTATTGTTGTCCATTTATAAAAAACCTCCGTTTATATCTTACTGTAATGATTCCATAAAGAGGCGAATACAGGAAAGCCCCTTTATAATGTTTTCCATGCTGGTGGCATAGGACAGCCGGACGTAGGAATCAGCTCCGAAGGCGATGCCCGGTACCACAGCAACTTTTTGCTGATCCAGCAGGAGGGAGGAAAAATCTACCGAGCCTTGGATGGCCTTGCCGCCGCACTGTTTGCCGATGGCGCCGCTGATGTTCATGAAGACGTAAAAAGCGCCGTCGGGCATGGGGCAGGACAGACCGGGGATGCCGTTGATCGTATCGTACATATACTGCCTGCGCTGAATGAAGGCCGCTTTCATGTCCTCGATCTCCTGCTTGACGTAACGCAACGCCGCTATGCTGGCGTATTGAGCGATGGAGTTGGGGTTGGACGTGGCATGGCTTTGGAAGTTACCCATGGCTTTGGCAACCTTTGCCGGAGACGCTGTATAGCCTATGCGCCAGCCAGTCATGGAATAGGCCTTGGACATACCGTTTACCAGGATGGCGTAATCCTTCATGCCTTCCAATGCGGCTATGCTGCGCGGAGTTTCTATATCGTAGACCAACTCGTTGTATATCTCGTCGGAGATTACGAAAAAACCATGCTTTTTCGCCAGTTCGGCCACTTTTTGCAGAGAATCTTGGCTGAAAATGACGCCGGTGGGGTTGTTGGGGCTGTTTAACACCAGCGCCTTGGTCTTGCCTGTGATGGCTGCGCGGATGGCGTCTATGCCCAGAGCGAAATCGTTTTTTTCGTCGGATTGCACGAACACCGGTACGCCGTCCGCCATTTTGACGATTTCTGGATAGCTCACCCAGAAGGGCGAGGGAATGATGACCTCGTCGCCCGGGTTGAGGATGGCCGAGAAAGCGTTGAACAGCGAATGTTTTGCGCCGTTGGATATGACGATTTCGCCAGGAGCGTAGGAAAGCCCTTGTTGTGCAAGTTTATCGCAGATTGCCTGCTTGAGGGATATCATGCCCGCAGCGGGGGTATATTTGGTGAAGCCTTTATCCAAGGCTTCCTTGGCCGCTTCTTTGATAACGGCAGGGGTATCAAAATCTGGTTCGCCGGCTCCAAACCCTACGACATCGATTCCTTCCGCGCGCATACTTTTTGCTTTTGCATCGATTTCCAGGGTGACTGAACCTACGACAGACAAAATTTTTCTTGATAGTTCCACGATTGACCCTCCATTCTCGCTATTAAAAAAATGCAAGTTCATATTTTGATTATTTCACTTTATTTTACACAATCCCTATATAAAAGGCAACAGAAAAAGCATTTTTGAATGTAAAAATTTTTTTATTGCATTTAACCGTTCTTTTGCAAGGACGGGAGAGCTGCTTTATCGTGACAGCGCACCACCGGTTATGCTGGTGGAAATAGAAAAACAGCTCCGCACAAAAACCTCTCATGCAAAAAAATATACGGGAATATGCACGTCTATTGCTGTGGGTATGATGTGGATGCGGAAAAGGAAGATGGATCGATCCGCCGCCGGCTACGAGGGGATGCCAAAGAAGAGCCAATAAACCTAAACGGGCATGGAGGTCTGCTTGCGGGTGAGTGATGGGGAAAGGGAAAAAGCCAGGCTGCCTCTTTTTGGGGCAGCCTGGGAAAACAGAGTAAGCAGGCCGGCTGTTCAATGCGGCGGCAGACACAGCTGGCAGGAAGTTCGTGTAAGCCACCGGATCAGCGAAGGGGCCTGATGGGAGTGATTAAGATTGGAGAAAAAGATGGCCGGGTTTGGATTGGGATGAAAAGCGGGGGAGCTAGGCATCGTCGTTTGAGGACAGCGTGTTGTAGAGAAAAGTGAAATTGCCGTATTCATCAATGAGACCGGCCTTGCCATCCTGAACCACCAGAGCGTAGCCGCTTTGGAAGCTTTGAGCGGCATCGTAGGAGAAGGGGAGTACAATTTCTCCGCTTTTATCAATGAAACCATATTTGCCGTTTTGTTTGACGGCGGCTAGATTGCTGGAGAAAGAGAGAGCGTCCTCGTAGGAAGGCTGGATGATGAGGGCGCCGCTTTGGTCGGCGTAGCCCCAGTTGTCGCCGCTGCGTACGGCTGCCAGGCCTTCGGAGAAGCTTTGCCCCTGGGAGGGGGGCGTGATGTCGAATGCAATTTTATAGTCGGTGTTGAGATAGTAGACTTTGTTGTCTACTGCGACGGCAGCAAGCCCTTGCTTGTAGTGGGTGCCGTCACCCATCAAGGTGAATAAAACTTTGCCTTTTTGGTCAATGATGATATTACAGGACTCGCCGTTTAAGCAGACAAAGGCCTTTCCTTCGGAGAAATCCCTGCCTTTGAGGTAGGAGAAAGGGATGGCTGTTTCGCCGTTTTTGTCGATGTAGCCATAGCGGCCACCCTGCTTCACCAGCGCCAGTCCTTCGCAAAAGGGGCCGGCTTCTTCGTAGGCAGGGGGAATGACCGTTTGGCCGCTTTTGTCGATATAGCCCCAGAGATTGCCTTTTTGGATGGCGGCAAGCTGTTCGTTGAAGGGAAGCCAGGCATCCCAGGCGGGCTGGATAGAATAGCGGCCCTGGCGGTCGATCAGACCATACTGAATCGAGCCGTTACTTCGTTGCCCGGCAAACGCAACCTCCCCGAAGAAGGATGATGCTTCATCGAAGGAAGCGGCGACTGCCACCTCACCCCGTAGATTTTTGTAGCCCCAGACGCCGCCGGATTGGTAGGGAAACAGGACACTGTCGGTCTCTGCCGGCGCAGGGGTAGTGGGCGCGCTGGAGCTAGGCCCTGGGTTGATCGTTTTGATGGGGCTGATGTTTTGCGGGGCGGCGTTGTGGCTGAGTAGGAGCGCAAGAGCGACTGTAAACAGCAAAACGCCGATAATGACGATAGGATAGTAGCCTAATAACGGAATTGTTTTTTTGCGTTTCAAAGCCGGCAGCCTCCCGTAATGATATGATATTTTGATAAAAGCATCATATCATGGGGTAGACATGCATTGCAATTGGACATTTCACGTTAAAAAATCAAGGAAGTTTGGTAAAATCTTGATTTCTTAAATATTTCTACTATAATTATTATTATAAGAAAGCAAAAATTGAGTTGCGAAGGAGGAAGATATGGCGGGATTTGTGATTGCAACGGACTCGTCTGCGGATATGCCGCATCAGTTTGTTGAGGAAAACGAACTTTTGACTATTTCCCTTACCTATACATATGAGGGCAGGGATCATGTGGATGATTTTGGGAAGGGGGACGGCTATAGGGAGCTTTATCGCAGTTTGAGGAACGGTGCGACGTCTACCACCTCTCAGGTGAATACGGATACTTTTATGCAGCTATTTACGCTGGCTGCGGAGCAGGGGAAGGATATTTTGTATGTGGCGTTTTCCAGTGGCTTAAGCGGCACATGTGAAAGCGGGATGCTGGCGGCTAAGCTGATGAAGGAAAAATACCCCGACGTGAACATACGGGTTGTGGATACGCTGGCCGCTTCCATGGGACAAGGCCTTTTGGTTTATTATGCTGTGGAGATGAAGAAGCAGGGTAAATCGATGGATGAGGTTGGGGATTGGCTGGAGAATAATAAGCTGCGGGTGAACCATTGGTTTACAGTGGACACGTTGGAGCACCTCAAGCGGGGCGGACGGGTTTCCGGAACAGCGGCCTTTGTAGCCTCTATGCTGGAAATTAAGCCGGTTTTGCGCGTGGATGACCATGGGAAGCTGGTTCCTGTTTCCAAGGCTTTGGGCAGGAAGAAATCTCTTCGGGCCTTGGCGGAGAAGGTTTCAGAGCGTATTGTGGACAGCGAACAGCAGATTATTATGATCAGCCATGGAGACTGTGAGGAAGACGCTATCAGGCTGCGGGAGCTGGTGGAGAAGAGCGTTGTGTGTAAGGGCTATATGATTAATTTTGTGGGCCCGGTTATTGGATCGCATTCTGGGCCGGGTACGTTGGCAGTTTTCTTTTTGAGCGATTCGCGGTAGTTCCATCATAGGAGTAAAGGGACACTATAAAAGCAAGGCAAGACGCAACAAAGCGGCGGAAACTTTCCGCCGCTTTGTGTTTGATGGCTGCTATTCAAACAGAGCGCGCAGATTGGGCCCGTAGGGAGGGCGCACAATGCCTTTTTCTGTAACAATGGCTGTGATATGGGCGGCGGGGGTTACATCGAACGAGGGGTTAAAGGTTTTAACTCCGGCGGGGGCGATCTGTTTGCCTTTGATGTAGAGAATTTCATCGCCGCTTCGCTGTTCGATGGGGATGTCCTGGCCGCTGGGGCAGCATAGGTCGATGGTGGGGGTGGGGGCTGCGATATACAGCGGCAGACCGAAATGCTGTGCCAGTACGGATACGGAGAAGGTGCCGATTTTGTTGGCCGTGTCTCCGTTGGCGGCGACACGGTCGCAGCCGGTGATGATGGCGTCTATTTTGCCCTGCTGCATCAGGACAGCAGCCATGTTGTCGCAGATCAGCGTGATGTCTGCGCCGGCTTCGTGCAATTCGTAGGCGGTGAGGGAGGCTCCTTGCAGCCGGGGGCGGGTTTCATCGGCGTAGATGCGTAAGGGGATGCCCCGCTCCAGCGCCAGATAGAAGGGGGAGAGGGCTGTGCCGTAGCCGGTGGTGGCCAATGCGCCGGCGTTGCAGTGGGTTAAAACTCCGCATCCGTCCCAGAGGAGGGACAGGAGATGTTCGCCGATGTGTTTGTTGATGCGTAGATCTTCCTCGTGGATGAGGATGGCCTCGCTTTCTAGGGCTGTGAGGATTTGCGATGGATTTGCGCCGGGCATGTCCGCTGCCTTTTGCAGCATACGCGAGACGGCCCACGGGAGATTGACTGCTGTGGGACGCGCAGACGAGAGATACGTACCCGCGCTCTGCAAGCCTTGCATAAAATCCGCAGGGCTTTGCCGGGCAAGGCTTCGGGCGGCCAACACCATGCCGTAGGCTGCCGCAACACCGATGGCAGGGGCGCCGCGCACCTGCATATCTCGAATAGCGGTAAAGACTTCCTGGGGCTGTGTGAGCGTTAGGTATGTTTTCTGTTCGGGCAGGCGGGTCTGGTCCAGCAGGATGAGGCTGCCGTCCCATTGAATAGCTTGAAGCTGTTTCATAAAGTTGTTCTCCTCTGTTGGCTGTTTGGTTCTATTATAGCAAACGGGGCCGGGGATTTCACGGGAATGTTAGAGAGGGGGAACAAGATAGAATAAAAATGATTCACTATTTTGCTTTACAGGCTCGGCGGGATTATGGTAGAATCAATATAGTTTGAGCAGGCGACGGAGAATCCGTGGAGCCGGGCCATCTTGGCAGCAGGATTGAAGACCTGTGGGACAATGAAAATTGTTCCGCAGGTTTTTATGTTTTAGCTCTTGAAAACCGCGGAGAGACGGGAGGATTGTTGAGATGACGCAAGGATATGAGGGCCTGGGCGGGCTAACCCGGCAGGAGGCTGAGGAACGGCTGGCCAAATACGGCGCGAATGAAATTGTGCTGGAGAAGAAAAGTTCTGTTTGGAAGAAGCTGTTTAAGGTTTTGCGGGAGCCTGTGTTTTTGTTTTTGTTGGGTGCTGCGTTGATTTATTTTCTTCTGGGAGAAGCGGTAGACGGCGCTGTGATGTTGGTTTTTGTGGCGTTTATGGCGGGGATTGCGACGGTTCAGGAGTGGAAAACCGGCAAGACCCTGGACGCTTTGAAGGATTTGTCTGCGCCTCGGGTGGAGGTGGTGCGCGATGGACATGTGGAGGAGATACTCTGCCGTGATTTGGTTGTCGATGATATTATGTTGGTGAAGGAAGGGGAGAAGATTCCTGCTGACGGAAGAATTTTGCGCTTGCATGATTTGTGCGTGGATGAATCGGCACTGAGCGGTGAGAGCGCTCCGGTGTGGAAGCAGGCGGCTGGCGATGACGGCGGCGGGGCGCAGAGCCATTGGCGCAAGGACTGGTGTTATGCCGGGACTTTGGTTGTGACCGGCAGTGCGGCAGTTTTGGTGGAGCGGACGGCGCAGGCGACGGAGCTTGGGAAAATAGGGTGGGAGGTGGCTCAGGCACCGGATCGGCCTACCCCCTTGGAGAAGCAAACAGCAAAGCTTATCCAAAGGGCAGCGATAGTTGGTGTGGTGCTTTTTGTGTTGGTGACAGGCTTTACATTTTTAAATTATGTCGGATTGCCCTTTTTCCAGCGCTTGACCCAGAGCGTATTGGCCGGGGTTGCTTTGGCGATGGCCATGATTCCGGAGGAATTTCCTGTGATATTGGCGGTGTTTTTGTCGATGGGAGCATGGCGGCTGGCGCGCAAGCAGGCGCTGGTGCGGCGGCTGGCTTCCGTGGAAACCTTGGGGGCGATCAGTGTGCTGTGTGTGGATAAGACGGGCACGCTGACTCGGGGCAGCATGGAGGTGCAGGAGGTTTGGCACAACACTGGGATAGACGAACGGGAGTTTTGCCTTGCGCTGGGCAGGGCTTGCGAGAAGGAGACGTATGACCGAATGGAGGAGGCGCTGCTGGCTTACTGTAAGGAGCAGGACGTGGACGAGGAGACGCTTTTTTGCGGAGAGCTGGTGGAGGAATATTCTTTTACATCGGAAACCATGATGATGGGGCATGTTTGGCAGGTGGACGGCAGGCGGCAGATTTGCGTGAAAGGTTCGCCGGAGAGGGTTTTGGAACTGTGCGGCGGCGATCGGCAGGCCTTGCTTGAAAGGCAGCGTGACATGGCACGGCGGGGCTTGCGGGTGATTGCGGTGGCTTTTGGGGAATGTGAGGAGCCGCCGGCGCGCATTTCGGATTGTGAGCTTCGCTTGGCTGGGTTTGTGGGACTGGCGGATCCGCCCCGGGAAGCTGTGCCGGATTCAGTGCACCTTTGTCAGCAGGCCGGGATACGTTTGGTTATGATGACCGGCGATGCGGCGGAGACTGCTCATGCTATTGCGGATCAGATTGGTATGGATCATAGTGAGCGGGTGGTGACCGGGGCGGAACTGGAGGAGATGGATGAGGAGACTTTGCGGCGGACCGTGGCGGACATGGGCATTTTCGCGCGGTTGGCCCCCCGGCAGAAGATGCGCATTGTTAGGGCGTTACGCAAAAACGGAGAGATTGTGGCTATGACCGGGGACGGCGTGAACGATGCGCCGGCACTGAAATATGCAGATATCGGGATTGCCATGGGGCGGCGGGGGACACAAGTAGCCCGGGAAGCGGCGGATATGGTGCTGCTGGATGATGATTTTACCACGATTGTGCAGACGGTGGCTGACGGACGGCGGATTTATGATAACATTTGCAAGGCAGTGGGCTATGTTTTGGCGATTCATATTCCGATTGCCTTGGCGGCCTTGGCCTGTCCGTTGCTGGGGTTGACCGGCGAGGCGCTGTTCTTTTTGCCTTTGCATATTGTTATACTGGAATTGATGATAGACCCGACCTGTTCGATTGTATTTGAACGGCAGCCGGCTGAGCCGGACAGCATGCGGCGGCCGCCCAGAAACCCATCGAGGCCATTGGTCGGCGGACGCTTGGCCCGAAAAGCAGTTTTCCAAGGGCTTAGCCTATTCGTTGCGTCGTTTGGTTTGTATGGGTTGACCCATGCGCACAGCGGCGACGCAGATTTGGCTCGGGCTATGGGGCTGAGCACGCTGGTGTTTGCCAACCTGTTTTTAGCGAATGTGAACAGTTCGGATACGGTGGATGTTTTTACCACGTTGAAGAAGGGCTTGCAGGACAGGGTGATGCAGGGGATTAACCTTTCGGTCGTGGGCCTTTGGTTAGTTGCGCTGTATTCTCCGTTGGCAGGATTCTTGAACCTGACTCCTTTGACTGGGGGACAGCTTTTGATGGGGATCGGCGCTGCGGCCCTTTCTGTCTTCTGGTGGGAAGGGGTTAAGGCGGTTAAGCGCCGCCAATACAGAGCTTTGGGTGACCGCTAGGAAGACGCTGTTTTCAGGGGAGCAGGGGGCCGGAAGTGGGCAGGGGGTTGAAGTTGTCCGGATAGAAACGGCTGTTGAGGCTGATGGCTCGGGAGACGGCGCTGTTGCCGTAGCGGCTGCGCAGCAGGTCGAGGGTGTGTTCTAGGCTGTCTAGGCGTTGGGCCTGCGGGTTTTCAAAAAAGCTGAGCTGGGCGGATTCGTAGGGGAAAAGGCCGGTAAGGCGTACGGACAGGGCGCGAATGGGCTGGGGGAAGGGCCAGTGGTTTTCCAGCAGACGCAGGGCGGCGGGGGCGATTTCGCTGCATAGCCAGGTGGGAGTGGGCAAAGGCGCTTGGCGTTGTGTGACGGATAGGTCGGCGCTTTTGATGCTAAGCTGGAGGGTCGTGCCCTTCAGGGCGTGGCGGCGCAGGCGGCAAGCTATGCTTTCGCACAGGGGATAGAGGAATTCTGTTGCTTCACGAAGGCTGCAGAGATCGGCTTTGGCAGTGAAACCGTTGCTGATGCTTTTGGGCGTGCGGACGCTTGTGAGGAGGGCGACGGGGGAGCGGTCTTCCCCGTTGGCATAGCTGTGTATCATCTCGCCCTGCTTGCCCAGCAGAGCGCGCAGCAGTTCCTTGGGAGTATGGGCTAGGTCGCCGATGGTATGGACGTTGATGGTATGAAGCTTTTGGCAGGTTTTGCGGCCGACGTAGAGCAAGAAGCCTACAGGCAGCGGCCAGACGAGGGTGCGGAAATTGCACGGAGAGATTAGCGTGGTGGCATCGGGCTTCTTCATATCGCTGCCTAGTTTAGCGAATATTTTATTGAAGGAGACTCCGACGGAGATGGTGAGCCCCAGCTCTTTTTTTATTTGGGCGCGCAGGGTATTGGCCAGATGCACCGGGCTGTGGCCTGTACCTCGGATATCCAGCCAGGCTTCATCGATGCCGAAGGGTTCGCATTGGGGGGTGTAGGAGAGGTAGATCTCCCGCGTAAGCTGGGCATAGTGGGAGTAGAGGGGGAAATTTGGCGGGACGACTATGAGCCCAGGACATTTTCGCCGGGCACTGTGCAGCGTTTCCCCGGTGCGGATATCGAAAGCTTTGGCCGGAATGTTTTTGGCCAGCACAATACCGTGTCGATCCTTCTCGCTGCCGCCTACGGCCAGGGGCTGCAACGAGAGGGAGGGATTTTTGAGACATTCGACTGAGGCATAGAAGTTGTTTAAATCGCAATGCAGGATAGAATCCATAAAAACCAAACCTTTGTTCCCGTGATGCTTTTATTATATAGGCGAACGAAAGTTTGTGCAATGGTTTTTTGCAACAAGAATGCTGGATAAAAGGACATTTGTTTGCAGTGAAAGAAGGTTTTTTTTGATATTTTACTAAAATATGTAGAATGGATAGCGGTAACGATAATTTTTGTAGTATAATCAAAAAATATGGTAGCCTTGATTTTGCTGACTCGAGCTTTGTGGCGGTTTTGTTTATTTGGCTGACTGGGTCGCATTTTTGAGGCAGGAAAGCTGAAAGAATGGTAAGGAGGGCGTCTTTGATGAAAGTAAGAAAGGCCGTGATTCCGGCTGCGGGGCTGGGAACGAGATTTTTGCCGGCAACCAAGGCGCAGCCTAAGGAGATGCTTCCCATTGTGGACAAGCCCACGATACAGCATATCGTGGAGGAGGCGGTGGCTTCCGGCATTGAACAAATTCTAATTATCACCGGCCGCAGCAAACGGGCGGTGGAGGACCATTTTGACTATTCACCGGAATTGGCTATGGAGTTGGAGCAACAGGGCAAGGAGCGCGAGCTTAAGATGGTGAAGGACATATCGGAGATGGCGGAGATTTATTATATTCGCCAGAAGCAGCCTCGAGGCCTGGGACATGCGATTTCCTGCGCCCGGGCTTTTGTGGGCAACGAGCCGGTGGCGATTATGCTGGGGGATGATATTGTGTATTCTCAGCAGCCGGTGGTGCGCCAGCTTATTTCGATTTATGACCGCTACGGCGCGAGCATATTAGGCGTACAGGAGGTTCCTGCAGAGGAGACTCGAAAATACGGCATCGTGGATGTGGATCAGGAGGAGGAGCCGGGGCTGTACCGTGTGCGCGGACTGGTGGAAAAACCTCAGCAAAACCCGCCTTCCAACATGGCTATATTGGGACGTTATGTGATTACGCCGGAGATATTCGGGCAGCTGGAGCATGTTTTGCCTGGGGCGGGCGGGGAGATTCAGCTGACCGACGCGCTGCGCGGCCTGTTGAGGAAGCAGGCTATGTATGCGTATGTATTTGAAGGACAGCGCTATGATGTGGGCGATAAGATGGGCTTTTTGAAGGCCACGGTGGAATATGCGCTGCGGCGCGAGGATTTGGGTGAGGAGTTTGCCCGTTATATTCAAGGCGTGGATTTTGAGAAAT
>JBMNTQ010000018.1:0-20214 GCA_050945815.1 Christensenellales bacterium | reverse complement strand
GAAAGCCGCTGCGCAAGGTGAGCCGTGAGGCACTGGTGGATGAGCTGATGAAGGAGATTTATAGCATGCTTGAGGAGGCGTGATTTGTTTTGTTGGAGGGAAGGGGCTTAAAGCTGGATTTGCCTGGGGTTGCGCCTGAGGTTTTCGAGGCTGTTCGGGATATTGCGGCCTTTGTAGATGAACGGCGGCAAGAGATTAGAATTCGGTTATGTTGTGAACGGTTGTTGAGCAAAGAGGAACGGCTTGCTTTGCGCCGTGGTTTTGCGGATTTTTTTGGGAAGGATACAAAGATTTCGCTGGAGCTCTCTTGTGCTGATTTGCAGGGCGAACTGCGCCAGCGCTTCGGCGAATATCAGGGTTATTTAGAAGCGATGTTGACGGAAAAATTCCCCGGCAGCGCTTCTCTTCTGGCGGGTGCAAACTGGTGCTATGGCGAGGATGGGCTGGAAATTCAATTGGCTATTCCTGGAGGGGACAGCCTGTTTTCTGTAGAGTGGTCTGCTTATTTGGAGCAGCTTCTGCATCAGACCTTTGCGGTACAGGCCAAAGTTTGCGTGAGCAGCGAACCTTGCGGACTGCAACCTAGGGAAACGGAGGATGTACGGAAGCGTCAGGCTTTGAAGAAGCTGGCCAGTCGGCCAAAGGCCGGGGGAGAAGGCAGGGCAAAGGGCGCAGCTGCCGGGGGCGGCCGGGTTGTTTATGGAAAGCCCATCAACCAGAAGCCTGTTTCTATGCTGGAATTGGGCGACGAATCCGGCAGAGTTACGGTTTGCGGTGAGATTCTTAAAATCAGCCATCGTGTTTTGCGGGGCAACGAGAAGATGATTTTGTTGTTTGATATGAGCGGCGGTGATTCCAGCTTGAGTGCGAAACTTTTTGCGCCCGTGGATAACCTGCGGCGCTACATGGATGTTTTGACTCCGGGGGCCAGAATAGTGGCGCGGGGCGACTATGAGTATGATAATTTTGCCAAGGAAAACGTGTTGATGGTGCGAGACATTACCCTGCTGCCTAAAGAACGCATTGTGGATGAAGCGCCAATGAAGCGGGTTGAGCTGCACCTGCACACGCGTATGAGCGCGTTGGATGCGCTGACTAATGTGGATGAATTGTTTGCGGTTGCTAAAGCTATGGGGCATCGGGCTGTGGCGATCACCGACCATGGCGTGGTGCAGGCTTTTCCTGATGCGTATTCTGCTGCGAAGAAAAATGGCGTGCGGGCTTTGTTTGGTATGGAAGGCTATCTGGTAGCGGATAGCTCGGCTTTGGAGCTGGACAAGACGGATTTTGTGGTATTCGACATAGAAACCACGGGCCTTAAACCCAATGCGGAGAAAATCATAGAAATTGGGGCGGTTCGGCTACGGCAGGGGGAGATTGTTGATGAGTTTTCCCGCCTGATCAACCCGCAAAAGCCCATTTCAGATTTTATCGCCAAGCTGACCGGCATTGGCGATGCTATGGTACAGGACGCGCCTTTGATTAGCGAGGTTTTGCCGAAGTTTCTGGAGTTTTGCGGCGATGCTTGTTTGGTTGCGCACAATGCGGCGTTTGATGTGGGGTTCATTGGATATGCTGCGCGGCAGATGGGGCTTTCCTGTAGGAATCCTGTTGCGGATACGCTGGAGTTGAGCCGGATGTTGTTTCCTGAGCAGCGCAGCCACAAGCTTAGTGTGATGGCGGGCAAGTTGGGAATTGACATGGGCAGCCACCATCGGGCGGCGGATGATGCCCGTACTACGGCGCAGATTTTTGTGCATTTGACCGACCTGCTGAAAAAGCGGGGACAGGACGTTTTGTGGGTGCGCCAGGCGGATGCTGTGGGCGGCGGGAAGGCTCGCCTAAACCATATTATCCTGTTGGCGAAAAACCAGGCCGGGCTGCAAAATCTGTATCGTTTGGTGAGTAAATCCCATTTGGAAAACTACTACTACAAGCCGCGGTTGAACCGGGACATGATTATGCAGCATCGAGAGGGCTTGCTTTTAGGCAGCGCTTGCGAGCAGGGGGAGCTGTATCAGGCTATATTGTCTGGAGCGGAGGAAAAGCAGCTGCTTAGTATAGCGGATTTTTATGATTATTTGGAGATACAGCCGCTGGGCAACAATGAATTTTTGCTGCGCCGGGCTGATGTAAGCAGCCGGGAAGAACTGATGGATATCAACCGCCGTATCGTGGATTTGGGCAAGAAGCTGAACAAGCCGGTGGTAGCGACAGGGGATGTGCATTTTCTCAAGCCGCGGGATGAGTATTTTAGGAGGATTTTGATGGCGGGGCAGGGGTTTGAGGATGCTGACCAGCAAGCGCCGCTTTTCTACCGAACTACGGGTGAGATGTTGGAGGAGTTCGCTTATTTGGGTGAACAGACGGCTTTGGAAGTGGTGGTGGAAAACCCCAATGCTATTGCCGAGCAGATGGAGGATTTGATGCCTTTTCCCGATGGTACATATCCGCCCCAAATTGAAGGCGCAAAGGAGGAAGTGCGCAGCATGTCGGTGCGCCGGGCCCATGAACTGTATGGTAAGGATTTGCCTGCAGTGGTGGCCAAGCGATTGGATAAGGAGTTGAACTCCATTATCAACCATGGCTTTGCCGTGTTGTATTTCATTGCCTATAAGCTGGTGAAGAAATCGCTGGATGACGGATACTTGGTAGGCTCGCGGGGGTCGGTGGGTTCTTCTTTTGTGGCGTATTTGATGGGGATTACCGAAGTTAACCCGCTGGAGCCGCATTACGTTTGCCCTGCTTGCGCGTATTCGGATTTTGGCGTAGACGCCAAATGCGGCGTGGACTTGCCGGACAAAGTGTGTCCTGTTTGCGCTCATACCCTTTCAAAAACCGGCTATGACATCCCTTTTGAGGTGTTTCTGGGCTTTAAAGGGGATAAGGTTCCGGACATTGATTTGAATTTTTCCGGTGAATACCAGAGTGTGGCGCATAAATATACCGAAGAACTGTTTGGAGAGGGTTATGTTTTTCGTGCGGGTACGACAGCTTCTATCAAGGCAAAGACGGCCTATGGCTTTGTGATGAAATATTTGGAGGCGCGGGGGCTGGCTTTGCCTAAGGCGGAGATCGAGCGCTTGAGCCAGGGGTGCAGCGGTGTGAAGCGCACCACCGGGCAACATCCGGGGGGAGTTATCGTTTTGCCGAAGGACCGGGATATTCATGAATTTACGCCTCTGCAGCACCCTGCGGACGACAAGGAATCCGGTGTTGTGACAACGCACTTTGATTTCAATTCGCTGCATGACCGGCTGATTAAGTTGGATATTCTGGGCCATGACGACCCGACCTCGCTGAAAATGCTGGAGGATATTACGGGAGTCGACCCTCGCGGCATTCCCTTGGATGATCCGCTGACAATGTCTATTTTTTCGGGAACGGAGGCTTTGGGGGTAAGCCCTCGGGAGATTGATTGCGAGGTGGGCACATTGGGCATTCCTGAATTTGGCACCAGCTTTGTGCGTCAGATGTTGATGGATACCCGGCCCAAGACCATGGCAGAGCTGATTCGTATTAGCGGGTTGTCGCATGGGACGGATGTTTGGCTGAACAACGCTCAGGATTTGATTCGGAACAAGGTGGCTACTTTGTCGGAGGTGATTTGCACCCGAGATGATATTATGAACTATTTGATTTCCCGGGGGATGGATTCGCTGCTTTCGTTTAAAACCATGGAGGACGTCCGCAAGGGCAAGGGGCTGACGGAGGAGATGAAGCAGGCTATGCAGGCATGCGGTGTGCCTCAATGGTTCATGGATTCCTGCGAGAAGATACAGTATATGTTTCCCAAGGCTCATGCGGCGGCTTATGTGATGATGGCATTTCGCATTGCGTATTTTAAAGTGCACCATAAAGAGGCTTACTATGCTACCTACTTTTCTGTACGGGCGGCTGATTTTGATTCGTCTACGATGATTGTGGATAATGGGGCGATTGCTGCTCGGATTCAGGAGATTGAGAAACTGGGTACTCAGGCTGGAAATAAGGAAAAAAGTGTTTTGTCTATTCTGGAGATTGTTTACGAGATGAACGCTCGAGGCGTGAAGTTTTTGCCGGTGGACCTTTATCAGTCGCACGCCAGCCGCTTCATGATTGAGGAGGATGGAATCCGGGCGCCTCTTTGCTCGTTGCCGGGATTGGGGAAGGCTGCGGCGGAGAAGATGGTGGAGGCCCGAGAACAGGCAGCCTTTATTTCCCAGGAGGACCTCAAGAGCCGGGGGAAGGTGTCGAAGACGGTCGTAGAGCTGCTGGATCAGTGCGGCTGCTTGGAGTCGCTTCCGAAGACGAGCCAGCTTTCGCTCTTTTAGCCTGTTGGTATAAGGGTGTGTAGGGAACAAAGGGTGTAATAATTTTTCGGGGGGTGTTATATGTCTATTGAATTTACTGTAACGGAACAGGATTTTGTTAATTTTAACGTGTATCACTATGAACATTCTAAGAAGATGAAGCGTACGGTGAGGCGGATGCAGGTTGTTATGGCGATTGCGCTGCTTATTGTATTCGGTTATAGCGGCTACACCCTGGGGGACAGCAAGGGAATTGTCTTTTTTGCGGTGGGGGTTGTGGCGACGGCGGTATGGATTGCTTTTGTGCCTAGGTATGCCCGCTGGAACATTCGGCGCACGGCCAGAAAGATGCTCAAGAGAGGCGGCGACAATGGGTTTTTTGGGAGACATACGGTGACGTTGGAGGACGACGGCATACGGGAGATAAGCGCTTCTTCGTCTGCATATACGGAATATTCGTCGGTGGAGAGGATTGGCTATGGATATGGCAATTATTATGTTTACACCGGCGCGCTCCAGGCGTTCATCATTCCGGTTTCCGCCTTTTCCGGTGCAGAGCAAAGGCAGGCATTCCTCAATTTGCTTAGCGAGAAAACAGGTGTTGCGCTGGGCGGCGGGGCCTGGGATTGACTGTGTTTTTCCAGCTAAAACGCATAGGGATGATTCATAAGGGAAGCATAAAAGCATGTGGGATATAAGCTGGCTGTAGTTTTTAGCGGTTTGCAGAGATTAATCTTGTAATCGGCCGGATGGTATGGTATTATGATTGAGTAGTTACTGTAGTTTTTTTGAAGAGTGGGAGCGCCCACTCTTTCCTTATGCTAGGTGAAGAGAGCCTATTTGGAGGGTAGAGTTTTTGTCTAAAGTTACCGATGCGATTAGCGCATTGATTCAACAGCCTGTAGAGCAACTGGGCTATAGCTTGGTGGACATTGAATTTAAAAAGGAATCGATTGGATGGGTTTTGACTGTTTATATCGATCATGAACATGGCATTGGGCTGGAGGATTGTGAAAAGGTGAGCGCGCTTATCGATCCGATTATCGATGAGAACGATCCTATTAACCAGCGTTACTATTTGAGCGTCTCTTCTCCCGGGCTGGACCGTCCTTTGAAAACGGAAGCGGACTTCCAGCGCAAAATTGGCAGCAAGGTAATTGTGAAGCTATATGCGCCGCTGCAGGGAAAACGGGAGATCGCAGGGGTTCTTTCTTCTTTTGATTCCGACGTTATTTTTTTGGATTTGGGAAAGGAAACCGTTAGCGTAGAGCGCAAGGGGATCGCGCTGATAAAGCCTTGGATTGAATTTTGAGCGGGAGGTTCTTGAAATGAACAGCGAATTAATGGAAGCGCTTTATGCTATTGAAAAAGAACGGGGAGTTGACGTGGATGTATTGATTGAAGCGATCGAAACCGCGTTGATTTCCGCATATAAGAGAAATTACGGCAGCGCCGGCAATGTACGCGTGGAAGCCGATATGGAAAATGGTGCGTTTAAGGTTTTTGCTTCTAAAACCGTGGTAGAGGAAGTGGCGAATTCGGCTTCGGAGATTTCTTTGGAGGAAGCCCGTTCTATTAATCAGGCATACGAGCCTGGAGATGTTTTGGAAACAGAGATTACACCTCGTTCCTTTGGGCGCATTGCCGCCCAGACTGCCAAGCAGGTTGTGGTGCAACGCATCCACGAAGCCGAGCGTGGTGTGATTTTTAATGAATATATTGAAAAAGAAAATGAAATACTCACAGGGATCGTTCAGCGAGCTGAGAAAAGCGGCGTTTATTTGGAGCTTGGCCGGACGGAGGGCCTGATGCTGCCTCAGGAGATGGTGGGTATGGAAACCTACACGCAGAATGAGCGGATTAAGGTTTATGTGCTGGAGGTGAAAAACTCGGCCAAGGGGCCGCAGATTCTTGTTTCGCGTACCCATCCAAACCTTGTAAAAAGGCTGTTTGAGATGGAAGTGCCGGAGATTCAGAGCGGCGTGGTGCGGATTGAGAGTATTTCGCGCGAAGCGGGACACCGCACAAAAATTGCCGTAAGCTCTTCAGATGAAGCTGTAGATCCGGTAGGCGCATGTGTTGGACAGCGCGGAACCCGCGTGGACCATATTGTTCAGGAATTGCGGGGAGAAAAGATTGATATCATAAAATGGAGCAATGATCCGGTAGAGTACATTGCCAATGCCCTTAGCCCGTCTAAGGTGATCTTTGTGCATACCAACGAGGAGACCAAATCCGCTAAAGTGATTGTGCCGGACAATCAGCTTTCTCTGGCGATTGGCAAGGAAGGGCAGAATGCGCGGCTGGCCGCCAAACTGACCGGCTGGCGCATTGATATCAAGAGCCAGTCTCAGGCGGAAGAGATGATGGAATAGTTTGGGGGTATTTGATTGAAGCAAAGGAAAACACCGATGCGCATGTGTGTGGGCTGCCGGGAAATGAAGCCTAAGAAAGAGCTGATTCGCGTGGTGCGCTCTCAGGAGGGCGCGATATCGCTGGACAGGACTTCCAGGCTTCCGGGACGCGGCGCATATATTTGTGCCCAGCAGGCCTGCCTGGATAAGGCAGTGAAGATTCGCGCTTTGGAACGAGCGTTGCAGCAGCCTTTGACGGCGGATGTGCTGGAGCAACTGAAAAGGGAGCTGGATCGGCGTGACCTATAGGAAATTTTATTCTCTGATAGGCTTTGCTTATAAGGCGGGCAAGTGCAGAACCGGTGCGACAGCTGTAAAGGAGCTGATTGCCAGGGGGAAGGTGAAGCTTTTGCTGCTGGATGGATGCAGTAAGGCGGCAATGGGACAGTTTGCTGCATATGATGGAGAACGGATTCTTTTAACCGAAGGGAAATTAGGCGCTGCTGTGGGCAAAGAGATAAAAATAGCGGCGATTACTGATAAAAATTTTGCTGATTCCATACGAAATGAATACAATTATGCGGAATCGGCCGGGGGTGAAGGGGCTTATGGCCAAAGCGAATAACATTATTGAAATCGTAAAAAATACGCAGGAGAGTTCGCAGACTCTGTTGCAGAAGATCAAGGGTTCGCAATCAAAGATCAGCGACAACTTGGCTTTTATTCGCCAAAATGAAGCTGAGCTTTTAAAAGCTGAAGAGGAGAAAAGACGCCTCATACAGGTGGCGGCTGCGCAGCAAGCAGAGAAACAGCAGCCTGTTGTTGAGGAAGTACAAGGGCAGGCGGAGCAGGAGACATCATCGGCGCCGGTTAAACCGGATTTGCCGCAACAGGAGCAGAGTGCAGCTCAGACACCTGTGCAGGCAGCGCCGGAACAGGTTGCACAGGAAACAGAGAGGCAGCCTGTGCAATCCGAGCAGCGGCCACAGGGTGATCGCGGTTTTCAGGGGCAGCGGTCACAGGATAATCGCGGTTTTCAGGGGCAGCGGCCACAGGGTGATCGCGGTTTTCAGGGGCAGCGGCCACAGGGTGATCGCGGTTTTCAGGGACAGCGGCCACAGGGTGATCGCGGTTTTCAGGGACAGCGGCCACAGGGTGATCGCGGCTTTCAGGGGCAGCGGCCACAGGGTGATCGCGGCTTTCAGGGGCAGCGGCCACAGGGTGATCGCGGCTTTCAAGGGCAGCGGCCACAGGGTGATCGCGGCTTTCAAGGGCAGCGGCCACAGGGTGATCGGCTTGGTACGAGACGGCCTGCCGGCATAAAGAGTGCTGGGCCTGCGCCGATAGCGGGTGCGCCGCCGGTGAAGGAGAAGGTCAGCAACTACGACCCGAACAGGGGCAACTACAACCGCAATCATGACGGGGATAAGAAAGCAAGACCTAGGCGTTCGCCAATGAAGGAAAATGTTAGGCTGGATGATGACGGGCGCAGATATCGCCGTCCAAAATCCAGAAAGGCCGTGCCTGAGCCTACGCGTACAGTTATCGAGCCTATTAAAATTGTCAAGGCGACAATTACCGGCGAGACGGTTATGATCAAGGATCTGGCGGAAAAGATAGGGAAACCGGCCTCGGAGATTATTAAAAAGCTTTTAATACTGGGTGTTATCGCGACGATCAACCAGGATATCGACTATGATACGGCGGTATTGGTAGCTTCGGAATTCGGCGTTGAATTGGAGCAGAAGCTGGAAAAGACGTTTGAAGACGCTTTGATTGAGGAAGATAAGCAGGATGCGCCGGAAGAATTGGTGGAGCGTCCGCCTGTGGTTACCATTATGGGCCATGTTGACCATGGCAAGACCTCTATTCTGGATGCGATCCGGCATACGAAGGTAACGGGAGACGAGGCGGGGGGCATTACGCAGCAGATTGGTGCGTATATGATTACCCTTAACGATAAAAAGATTACATTCCTGGATACGCCGGGGCATGAAGCATTTACCACCATGCGTGCCCGGGGAGCTCAGGCTACGGACGTGGCGATTTTGGTCGTGGCTGCGGATGACGGCGTAATGCCTCAGACTGTGGAAGCGATTAACCATGCCAAAGCTGCCAATGTGCCTATTATTGTGGCCATTAACAAGATCGATAAAGAGGGCGCTAATCCGGAGCGGGTGAAACAGAACCTGACGGAACATGGGCTTTTGTCGGAAGAGTGGGGCGGCGATACGATTATGGTTCCGGTTTCCGCGACCACCGGACAGGGGATTGACCAGTTGTTGGAGATGGTGCTTTTGGTGGCAGAAGTGTTGGAGTTGAAGGCCAACCCCAACCGGCAGGCCAAGGGTACGATCATCGAGACTAAGCTGGACAAAGGCCGCGGCCCTGTGGCTACGGTTTTGGTGCAGAATGGAACGCTCAATGTGGGCGATACGGTGGTGGCCGGTACGACATTCGGCCGTGTGCGTGCTATGATGAACGAACGCGGAGAACGGTTGCAATCTGCTGGGCCGTCCTATCCGGTAGAGGTTTTAGGTTTGTCCAGTTTGCCTGCTCCCAGCGACCTTCTATATGCTGTGTCGGAAGATAGGCTTTCACGTCAGGTTGCTCAGGAACGCAAGAATAAACAGCGGGCGGAACAGTCTAAACTGGCGTCCATGATTTCTTTGGACGATTTGTTTACTCGTATTTCCCAGGGCGAAGTGAAGGATTTGAACTTGGTCATCAAGTGTGATGTTCAAGGTTCGATTGAAGCGCTGCGTACTGCGCTTTTGAAATTGAGTAATGATGAAGTGCGGGTCAATGTTATTCATGCGGGGGTGGGGGCTATCACCGAATCCGATGTGATGTTGGCTTCTACGGCCAATGCTATCATCATTGGGTTTAATGTGCGGCCGGACGCGAAAACCCGTGCCTTTGCCGAGGCTGAAAAGATTGATGTGCGGCTGTATCGGGTAATTTATAACGCGATTGAAGACATTGATAAGGCGCTGAAAGGGATGTTGGCGCCGGTCTTTCGGGAGGTCGTGGTCGGGCATGTGGAAGTTCGAAATATATTCAAAGCATCGGACATTGGAACGATTGCCGGCTGTTATGTGACGAACGGGAAGGTTACCCGAGGTGCGCAGATGCGTATTGTGCGGGACGGTATTGTGGTGCATGAGGGGAAAATTGCTTCCTTAAAGCGCTTTAAGAATGATGCTAGGGAAGTAGCTGCCGGCTACGAATGCGGGATTAGTATTGAGAACTATAACGACATCAAAGAGGGAGACGTGTTTGAGATCTTTATGAATGAAGAGGTCAAACCTAATTAGATGAGGTGAGTCATGGCCCGTATACGCATGGAAAGAATCAATGAGGAAGTAAAAAAAGCGATCAGCGAGGTGATTCAGCAGGAGTTGAAGGACCCTCAAATTTCCCAGATATGTTCCGTTACTTCCTGTGAAGTGACCGGTGATTTGAAATACGCTAAGGTTTATGTCAGCGTGTATGATACGGAGAAACGGCAGGAAAAGAGCTTGCAGACGTTGAATCGGGCTGCTGGCTTTATTACCCGCGAAATGGGGAAGCGTTTGGACTTGCGCCGTCTGCCGCAGCTTATTTTCAAGCTGGACACCAATATGGAATACGGGAGCCGGATGGCCAGCCTGATCGATGAGATTGCCCGCAAAGACAAGGAAAGCAGGGGCGGGGATGAATAACATCATTGATTTGATACACCGGTATAATAATATAGCGATTATTTCTCATGTGGCACCGGACGGAGATACGGTGGGGGCATCGGTGGCGCTGAAAATCGCGCTGGACAGCTTGGGGAAGAATGCCGATTTGTTTTGCGATGATCCGATTCCGGCAACCTATGGATTTATGACGAAGCATGGATCGCATAGCGCCAGCCTGCCGGATATGCCGTATCATTTGGCAATCGCTGTGGACTGTGCGGACAGAAAACGCATGGGCCGGTGCAGCGAGATTCTGGATCGGGCGGCAGACAACGCGAACATTGACCATCACTACAGCAATATTGGTTATGCCGATTATAACTATATTGACCCGAATGCTTCTTCTGCCAGCGAAATCATGGTGGATTTTATTCAAAAACTCGGGGTGGAGATTAGCCAGGAGATTGCGACCTGTCTTTATGCCGGCATCGCCTATGATACCGGCAATTTTGCGTACAGCAACACCGGCTTTGGCGCTCTTTCCAAAGCTGCCTTTTTGCTGAAGCGGGGCGTAAACGTGGTTGAGGTGGTTAACCAGCTGTTTAAAAGCCGAACCATTGCTAATATGCGGATGCTGAAAATTTGCATTGATAATGCCCGCTTTTATCCTTCTATGGTCGTGACCAGCTTGAGCTTGGAGGAGATGGGCCGCTATGGCGCTCAGCCGTCGGACTGTGATTCTATTGTGGATTTTATGCGGGATTTGGAAGGCGTTGAGATTGCAGCGTTTGTGCGGGAAATGCAGGCGGGGAGATATAAAATCAGCCTGCGTTCGAAATACTATGCCGATGTGGCTGCTGTAGCCGGGACGTTTGGCGGCGGCGGGCATATTATGGCGTCTGGCTGTGTGGCATTTGGCAGCTTGGAGCAAGTGTTGGAGGAGCTGCTGCCTAGGTTGGAGGCGGCGCTGTAGTTATGAACGGTGTGATTAATGTGCTTAAACCACCGGGTATGACTTCCAGCAACGTGGTTTCTGCTCTGCGCCGGATACTGAACATGAAGCGCGTGGGGCATACTGGGACGCTGGACCCTGGGGCTGCGGGGGTTCTGCCCGTTTGTGTGGGCAAAGCGACCCGGTTGTTTGATTATATTGTGGATAAGGACAAGGAATATATTGCCGAGCTGTGCTTGGGCAAGACCACCGATACGCTGGATTCCTATGGACAAAAAACGGGGGACTATCCTGTGCCTTTTGTGGATGAGCAGCGGTTCTCCCAGATAGCAGCAAAATATCTGGGCGAAATTGTGCAGACTGTTCCCGCTTATTCCGCAGCAAAGGTGGAGGGGCGGAAGCTGTATCAGATGGCGCGAAAGGGGCAGTCGATCGACGCGCCGCAAAAAAACGTGGTGATTCGCGACATACAGCTGTTGCGCAAGCTGGACGAGCAGCGCTTTTTGTTTCGGGTGGTTTGCTCGAAGGGGACCTATGTACGCACCCTTTGTGCAGACATCGCGCAAGCCTTGGGCAGCGGCGGTTATATGGCCTTTTTGCTGCGTAATCGATCGGGCATGTTCGAGATTGATTCCGCTTTGACGCTGGAGGAGATCGAGACGCTGCAGGGGGCCGGCAGCCTGCCGGTCTTGCCGCCGGATGCTGTGTTGGGGAATTTTGGACGGTTGGATGTGTTGCCTTGCTATAAGAAAATGCTGGCCAATGGCAACGCTTTACAGCTTGACTATGCTGTGGGCGACTGGGAAAGCGGCCCGCTGTTTCGTGTATACTGCGAAGACGTTTTTTACGGGATCGCTCGGCAGGATCACGGCAGGCTTGCTATGAAAACGCTGTTCATTTGATGGACAAAAGGATGAGGGGAATTTGAAAGTCTTTTTAAACGAAACCACTTTGCGATTGGGCAAGGATGAGAAGACCGTTGTGGCCCTGGGCGCTTTTGACGGATTGCACCTCGGGCATGTAAGCCTGATTGAAAAAACGGTGGAGGAGGCAAAGCTGCGCCGCTGCAAGGCTTTGGTCTATTCTTTTTTAAATCACCCGCAATCGGTATTGAACCCCAAGAGCGCGCCTTTGGCGCTCATGACCTTTGATGAAAAAATCCGCATGATGGACAGCTTGCAGGTAGACTATTTAGCGCTGGTGCCATTTAGTTTCCATATGGCGCAAACCCCGCCGGAAGACTTTTTGGACAAGCTAGTTTCCCGCTTGTTTGCTGTGGCGGTGGTAGCAGGCTTCAATTTTCGCTTTGGCCGGGAAGGGGAGGGCGATGCGGCGCTGTTGGAGGAATTTTGTAGGCAACGGGGGATTGATGCCTATATTATGCCGCCTGTGAGCGACGGAGGGATTCCCATCAGCAGTTCGCGGATTCGTTCGCTGGTTGCGGACGGTTGGATGGAGGAGGCCGAACGCTTGCTGGGCAGGCCCTATTCTGTTATGGGGACTGTGGTGGCGGGGAAAAGATTGGGCCGAGAGATGGGCTTTCGCACGGCCAACCTGGATTATCAGGCTAAGCTTTTGCCGCGCTTTGGCGTATATGCCTGTTATGCGTATATCATGGACAGACGCTATGAAGCGGTGGTGAATGTAGGGGAGAACCCGACCGTTTCTCAGGAGCAGAAGATTTTTATAGAAGCGCACATTTTTGATTATGACGGCGACATCTACGGCCTGCGTTTAAAATTGGATTTTCTGCACAAAATAAGAGACGAGAAGAAATTCGATTCTGTGGAGCAGCTTCGAGAAGCCATCGCTGAATCGGTGCGCGACGCAAAGGCATACTTTGCCGCGAAATAGCTGTTTACAAAGCGTTTTTTGTATGATAACATTAAATTTATGAATTCATCCGTTACTCAGTGCGACGACTCTCCGACGCGTGCTTTGTAACTGGAGGTTATTGAGAAAATGGAGGATTGATCATGGATAAGACCATAAAAACAGAAATCATCGAGAAGTATAAGACGCACGAGGGAGACACAGGTTCACCGGAAGTTCAGGTGGCGATTTTGACTCAGCGCATTAATCATCTGAACGAACATCTGAAAATCAATAAAAAGGATCATCATTCACGCAGAGGATTGCTAAAAATGGTTGGTAGGCGCCGCGGACTATTGAATTACCTGAAGAGTAAGGATATTGAGCGTTACCGGACGTTGATTGCCAGCCTCAATTTGAGAAAATAAGAGCGGGGCGCCGCTCTTATTCCTTATACTGGGTTCGCTGCATGGTTATCGCGAAGGAGGATTGTGATGCAGAATATTTTTGAAATGGAACTGGCAGGACGTACCGTTACTGTAGAAACGGGCCGCTATGCCCAGCAGGCGGACGGCTCCTGCTTAATTCGCTGTGGTGATACAGCGCTTTTGGTTTGTGCCACAGTATCGAACTCACCCCGGGAAGGGATTGATTTTTTTCCTTTAAGTGTGGACTTTGAGGAGAAAATGTATTCTGTGGGGAAAATCCCCGGCGGATTTATCAAGAGGGAGGGGCGTCCGACAGAAAAGGCGGTTCTCACTTCGCGCCTGATTGATCGGCCCATTCGCCCGCTGTTCCCCAAAGGTTTTTATAACGACGTACAGGTAATTGCTACGGTTCTTTCGGTGGATACGGATATTCCGCCGGATGTGTATGGAATGATAGGCTCGTCGATCGCCCTGTCTATCTCGAAAATTCCTTTTGCCGGGCCGACCGGCTCGGTGATTGTCGGGATGGTTGATGGTGAGTTTATTATCAATCCCGATACGGAGCAGCGCGAAAAAAGCAGCTTGCATCTTACCGTTTCCGGCACGAAAGACGCCATCATGATGGTGGAGGCCGCAGCCCTTGAGGTGAGCGAAGAAGAGATGCTCAAGGGGATTATGTTTGCCCATGAGGAAATCAAACGCATTGTTGCTTTCCAGGAAAAAATCGTAGAAGCTGTAGGCGTGCCTAAGATCGAGATTGAAGCTCCTAAGATTGATGAAGATTTGCAGACGGCTGTACGCGAATTCGCTCAGGAGAAGGTGAAATGGAGCTTGGATACCTTTGACCGGGACGAGCGTGAACAGCGTACGGAGCAGGTCAAGGCTGAGATATGGGAGCATTTTGCTGAAATCTATCCTGAGAACAAGAAGGAAATTGACGCACTGGTCTATGATATGGTTCAAGACATGGTGCGTTCGAGAATTACCAATGACGGCGTGCGCCCGGATGGACGTACTACGACGGAAGTGCGGCCTATTTGGTGTGAGGTTGGCTTGCTGAAGCGGCCCCACGGGTCTGCTGTATTTACCCGGGGGCAGACGCAGGTGATGACCATTACCACCTTGGGGGCTATGGGCGATGTTCAGATATTGGACGGCTTGGGTGAAGAGGATTCCAAGCGCTACATGCATCAATACAACATGCCGCCATACAGCGTAGGTGAGACTCGGATGATGCGCGGACCGGGACGGCGTGAGATTGGTCATGGTGCTTTGGCTGAGCGCTCTGTCGAGCCGATGGTGCCTTCAGAGGAGGAATTTCCCTATGCGCTGCGGCTGGTTTCCGAAGTGATCAGCTCGAACGGCTCGACCTCGATGGCGAGTGTATGCGCCAGCGTATTGTCGCTGATGGATGCGGGAGTGCCGATTAAACGGCCAGTTTCCGGCGTAGCGATGGGCCTGATCAAAGATACGGAATCCGGCAAGATTTCCATCTTGACGGACATTCAGGGCCTAGAGGATTTCTTGGGGGATATGGACTTTAAAGTGGCTGGTACGGAGCTGGGCATTACGGCCGTTCAGATGGACATTAAAATCAAGGGCATTGATGAGGAAATTCTTCGCCGGGCACTGGCTCAGGCCAAAGATGGCCGCATGCATATTTTAGGTAAAATGCTGGATGCCTTGCCGGCTCCTCGGGAGCATCTGTCCGAGCACGCGCCTAAGATTATACGCTTTACGATCAACCCTGAGAAGATCCGCGAGGTGATTGGGCCAGGCGGCAAGATGATCAACAAGATCATTGGGGAAACGGGCGTGAAGATTGATATTGAAGATGATGGGCGTGTGTATATCGCAACGCCGGATGAAAAGGCTGCGACTGCGGCACGGCGCATGATTGAGGGCATTGCGAAGGAGATTGAGGTCGGCGAGGTTTATAAAGGCAAGGTCATGCGTATTCTTCCTTTCGGCGCTTTTGTGGAACTGATTCCCGGCAAGGAAGGAATGGTACATATTTCCAAGCTGTCTACATCCAGGGTGGAGAAAGTGGAAGATTTCGTCAACATTGGCGACGAGTTGATCGTTAAGGTTGCAGAGATTGACCGCCAAGGCCGCGTCAACTTGACGCACAAGGGCGTTACCCAGGCGGAGAAGGATGCTGTAGAAAACGAATAATGGTTGTTTGAAAAAAGGAAAAGCCTTTCTTGCCTTTCTCTGGCAAAAAGGCTTTTTTGCTCATTGTTGAGGGGTAATATTCTAAGAGTGCTGGAATAGAATAATATAGTATAGCGGTATTATCCGCCCTTTGGGGGGAAACAGTTCTATGAAGCGCATTTCTTTGAAATATTCGGCTGTCACGCTGATTTTGCTTTTATTGATTGGAGGGATCTATTTTCTGACATCCTGGCCGCAAGGGCAGGAGACGATCGGCAGGATTGTAAACGCCCCGATCTATCGGGGAGACCATCATGCGGTGCTTTGTGTTATTCTGGATGATGGGACGGAGCAGGAGATGCTGGACGCATTGCAGCGTGAAGGGCTGTCGGTCACGTTTTTTTTAACGCAATCTGCTGTATCAAATCCGGTGGTACTAGGGAAAATAAAGGAGATGTCAGGAGAATTCGCAGTGGCTGGGCCGGGACAAGACAGCGGGGAGGCATGTGCGGCTTTGGCAGAAGTTCGAATCTTCTTAAAGGAGCAGGGTTTGTCGGCCGCGCCCTACTATATGCCGCTTTCCGAGCTTAGGCGGGAAGTGGCTGACTTGGTGGCGCGAGAAGGGCTATCGGTTGTGCAGTGCGGCATCGATTCGCTGGACACAAGGCTGGAGGATAGCAGCCGCATTGCTGCCGCAGTTTTGCGCAACCTTCGACAAGGCGCGTTTGTGCAGATGCATGGTTATGCTAGAACGGCGAAGGCTTTGGCGGACATTGCGGACGGGGCGGTTTTGTTGGGCGTGGATTTTGGTACGGTGAGCAGCGCACTGAAACAAGGCTTGTGACGCTTTGGAAAATTATATAAAATGAACATACTAACAGGTGAATGGAGAAAAGTTATGTTTTACAAAAGGACGTTGGATAACGGAATTCGCGTGGTGGCAGAAAAAATGCCGCATTTGCGCTCGGTGACTGTAGGAATTTGGTTTGGCGCCGGGTCGGTTCGGGAGAAGGACTGTGAGAATGGAATTTCCCATTTTATTGAACATATGCTGTTTAAGGGGACAAGCAAACGCACAGCTAAGCAGATTGCTGCCGAAATGGACGCCATTGGAGGGCAACTCAATGCTTTCACTTCGAAGGAATGTACCTGCTATTACGCCCGGGTGATGGACGAGCGTATAGAGACGGGGCTGGATATTTTAAGCGACTTGGTTTGTAATTCCCGGATGGATGGAGAAGAGATGCAGAAGGAAAAGGGCGTTGTGCTGGAGGAGATTGCCATGGTGGAGGATACGCCGGAGGATCTGGTGCATGAGCTGCTGGCCAAGAGCTTCTTTGATGGGCATCCTTTGGCTAGGACGGTTTTAGGGCCGGCAGCCAACATCGCCGGATTTAACCGGGGGGATTTGCAGGATTATATGCAACGTTATTATTCTGCGGACAATATGGTGGTGTCCATTGCCGGCAACTTTGAAATGGACAAGGCTATGGACTTGATTGACAAGTATCTGGGGGATATGCAGAAGGGGAAAGCCCATCAGTTTGATTTTCCGGCCCATGCCAACGGCAGTGCAGACAGCAAACGGGAGAAGGATACCGAGCAGATACACCTTTGCTTGGGCTTCCCGGGGTTTGGACAGGATACGCCGGAGAATTATGCACTGAACGTTTTAAACAATGTGTTTGGCGGCAGTATGAGTTCCTGGTTGTTTCAGAGCATCCGTGAGGAGCGGGGCATGGCGTATTCCATCTATTCGTATCCTTCTGCCTACAGCGCTACGGGGATGTTTACGATTTACCTGGGCACGAAGCCCGGGAATGCGGAGGAGGCATATTCTGTCATACTGGAGCAGATTGACCTGTTGAAAAAGCAGGGGATAACCGATGAGGAGTTTTCTCAAGGGAAGGAGCAGCTAAAAGCCAGCTATATCCTAGGACAGGAGAGCAGTTCCAGCCGCATGATATCGTTGGGTAAGTCCGAACTTTTGTTGGGGCGTACTTTCAGTGAACGAGACATGCTGGATCGGATTGAATCGGTAGATCGGGATTCTGTCCGCGATATTGTGCCGCAGGTGTTTGACGAGAGGAAGATGTGCCGGGCGATGGTAGGGAAAATTGGGGATGTACCGATCTTCTAGGCAGGGATGTTGGGCCGGTGGTGCCGGACAGGATAGTTTTAAAGGGGGAAGAGGATGCAGGATAAGTTGGAATTGATTTTTGAGTTGCAGAACAAATTTGACAGCGAGCTGATACAGCGCCGTGGCTTGCAACAGATTGGTAAGGAAGAGTGGATCCAAAGGGAGACTTTGGCGATGATGTCGGAGTTGGCCGAATTGATAGATGAAGTGAATTTTAAGTGGTGGAAGAACCCTAAACCTATGGACGAAGCAGCGGTTAAGGGAGAGTTGGTGGACATTTTACACTTTTTTGTGAGCATGTGTTTGAAGATGGATATGACGGCGGACGAGCTTTGTAGGTTGTATCTGGAAAAGAACCAGGAGAATTTTCAACGGCAGAGCGGCCAGTCTGAGAAGCTTGGCTATGCAGTGGAGGAAAGGTGAGCGATCCCTTGACAAGGAAGTGCGTCAAAGAAGCGGTTTGACGTACTTTGCATTTTTGGAGGGCATAGATTGCGGCTTTGGGGAAAAGCTATTTCTGAGCCTAAAAAGGGGGACGAGGAATGACTCAAGAGAAACAGGAACAAAAGCAGATGCCGGCCAACACGCTGGATATGATCAAGGAAATGGGCTTGCCACCGCAGATGGACAAGAGCGGCTTTCAGTGTATAACCATTATTGGGCAGATTGAAGGGCATACAATTCTGCCACCCCAGAGTAAGGCTACCAAATATGAGCATATTATCCCTATGCTCATTGCTATGGAGCAGAGCGAGGAGATAAAGGGCATTCTTTTTGTGATGAATACGGAGGGCGGGGATGTGGAAGCCGGCTTGGCAATTGCGGAGCTGATTGCTACTATGCACAAACCTACAGTTTCCCTGGTGTTAGGCGGCGGGCACAGCATTGGTGTACCGCTGGCGGTTGCTGCCCAGTATTCGTTTATCTGCGCAACGGCGGCTATGACGCTGCATCCGATTCGGATGAACGGCTTGATTGTCAACGACCCGCAGACCTTTGAATATTTTGGCAAGATGCAGGAGCGGATTCTTTCTTTTATCACCATGCATTCAAAGGTAAAAAGAGAGACGCTGGACGGACTGATTTCACGGCATGAGGGGCCGTTCAATGATGTGGGGACTGTGCTGGTGGGGGAAGAAGCGGTTCAGTGCGGCTTGATCGGCGCAGTGGGCGGATTGCATGACGCACTGGAAAAACTGAAGGAATTGAGCGAACAGCACCAGCGAATGCAATGAAAGTATATGGGCAACCCTACCGATAGGTATCCGTGGGTATATTTATTAGTTTGAAAAAACCCATTATTCAAGGTATAATATTTTTATATGTTGATTGATTGTTTAGGGGGAAACTAAGTATGCCCAGGGTCACCAAGAAAGACCTACGCCGCAAGCGCAACCTGGAAATTATAGGGGTTGTGCTGGTTGTTGTAGGCCTTTTGTTTGGGTTGAGTATTTTTTCTACGGCGGCAGGCGCGGCAGGCGCCTTATTTCGTGCATTTTCTTTTGGGATGTTTGGCCAGGCGGCCTATATTTTTCCGTTCATTTTGTTGGGTTGCGCAGTGTATATGATTGTGATGGCGGGCAAGCCAAAGAAGAACAGGCTGCGGCGTGTTCTTTTCTGGTTATCCCTGTTATGTGCCTTATCTATTTTCCACATTCTAAGCGTGCCCGAGCTTATGGAGGAAACCAACTATTGGACTTTTATCGGGCGTTCCTATTTGCAATATGGCGTGGGCGCGGCAATTGGCGGCGGCGCTGTGGGCAGCCTGCTGGCTTTTTTGCTGAAGTTCCTGTTTGGAAGGGTGGGCGCGCTGATTGTATTGTTTTCCGTGATCGCTATTTGCTTGATCATCACCACGAAGTTTTCGCCTCAGAAGGCGCTGGAGCAGGGCGCGGAGATGGTACGGGAGCGGCGGGAAGTGATGAAGGAAAAGCGGGAGCAGAAACGGCGGGCGCCGCTGTTTGTTGAAACGTTGGAAGGAGACTTTTCCCGCCCGGTGACCCTGGCGGATAGCCCTCGGGAAATCGTTTTTGGGGATTTCTTTGAGCAAACAGGGCAAGAGAATGGCTGGGATGTAGCTCAGGCCCCAGAGCCTGCATTGGCCGGGCAAGAGCCTAAGGCCCAAAGCGGGGAGGGCCGGCACAAGAACCAGACGACGGAGGCGGAGCAGATTGTGATGCAGCCGCAGCCAGGGTATGTGCCGCCGGAGGTGGGATATCTGTCCTTTTCCACAGGCAAGGGGCGTCAGCGGCGGGAGAGCTTCAAAGAGAACTCTGTGATGCTGGAGGATGTGCTGGCTAGTTTTGGCATTTCTTCTAAAATAAGCAATGTGGTGCAGGGGCCTGCTATTACCCGTTACGAGCTGACACCGGCGCCGGGGGTTAAGGTGAGCCGGATTGTTAACCTGGCCGATGACA
>JBMNTQ010000017.1:0-20294 GCA_050945815.1 Christensenellales bacterium | reverse complement strand
CTGGCGGCAGGCCATGACGTCGCCATGGTCGCCAAAGATGGACAGGGCGTGGGTTGCAAGAGCCCGGGCGCTTACATGGAAAACGCAGGGCAGAAGCTCGCCGGCGATTTTGTACATATTGGGAATCATCAGCAGCAAGCCTTGGGAAGCGGTAAAGGTCGTTGTTAAGGCGCCGGCAACTAAAGAGCCGTGTACAGCGCCGGCCGCGCCTGCTTCAGACTGCATCTCTGCGACATGCATCGTCTGACCAAACAGATTCTTGCGGCCATAAGCCGCCCATTCATCACAGACTTCCGCCATAGGAGAGGAAGGAGTGATGGGGTAGATGGCGGAGACATCGCTGAAAGCATATGCTACGTGCCCAGCGGCGGTATTGCCATCTATGGTTACTTTTTTGCCCATTTTAAAAGGACCTCCTTAAAACAGAAATATTTGGAATTTAAATTGGTTGAGCATCTTTTGTGGCTTTGCAATTTTACAAAAGACAAAAAAAGGGAAAGCTTATCCATATTATAAAGTAACTAAAACGCAAGCCAACTAGTAAAATTGCCTTGTTCTTTTAAAGGATCACCAGAACAAGAAAAACAAAACGCGAATTGGACGAATTTACTTTAAATATGGAAACGTTCCTCTACACTTGCAGTAGAAAGCGGAAGCCACACTCGTTTAAATTATATATTTTGCGTGGGGTGATGTCAATTGCACAGCATGGTTTTATTGTAAATTAAGCATAATTTAGCAGGAATATTCTTTTTCCGGATGGGTTTCTGAATTACAGTGCTGAGGATCGTGGAATTGTTTGACAATAGTCTGACTTTCATATAAAATCATGATGATTATTTTGAAGTGACTTTCTTTTGATTATAGAGTGTTTAGGAGGAATTTGGATGAATAGGAGAGCATGGGCGCGCATCGTCGTGTTGGCGATGCTGCTGTGTTTGATAGTGGGCTCGATGCCTGTGGCGGCTGCTGAAGGCATGCAGGTTACCATCAGCGCTGAACCTGTAGAATTGGCGCAGGCCGGTACGGTGGACCTTACCTTTTTGATTACGAATACAACCGGCGCTAACGTTTCGGACCTTACGATAGACGGACCTGGGGTTTCTGCAAAGAATATAGGCAACCTGTCTGCCGGCGAATCATTGACAAGGCCGTATACGGCAAAAGTCAACGTGTCTGCGGATATGATCGGAAAGGACCTTATCTACAAGGTTAGCTGGAATTCGGAGGGCGGCGGCGGCGAAACCAACGCTCCGGTTAGAGTGAAAAAAAGTACGACGGCAAAGCCCAACCTGGAATTTTCTCGGGCGGTGAGCAGCAAGGTGGTGGCGCCGGGCAGCAACGTAGAGGTGACCTATACCTTGCGCAATGCCGGGGAAGTGGACATTACCAATATTCTGGTTACGGATGCTGCTTTTGGCAATTCGCCCCTGCAAAACAGTGCGACACTGCGGGCGGGGGATCCGGAATGGAGCTTTAGCCGGAACCTGACAGTCAATAGCGACACAAGGTCTGCCCCGAGGGTGACTTATACTGCCGACGGGCAATCGTATACAATGGAGCTGGCGCCCATCACGATTACAGCGGCTAGTTCCGGCATGAGCCTGGAGGCGAATGTGGATCGGCCGACCCCTGCTGTCGGGGACACGGTAACGGTGACTTGTGACGTGATCAACATTGGGAATGTGGATATCAACAACATCAACCTGAAAGACGAGCAGGGAACCGGCATTAAGAGTGGCTTTTCCATCAAGGCCGGCGAGCGCACCACGATTAAATACACCTTTACGGCCGAGAGGGAACGAAGCGTGTTGTTGACGGCGACCGGCACCGACGCGTCGGGCAATACGGTTTCTGCGCAGAGCAGTTCGATCAGCGTTTTGGTGCAAGGGGGCGAGGACAGCTCGTTTAACCTGTCTGTCACGGCTGTACCGGAGCCCGGGACGTTGACAGAGGCGGGAGACGTTACGTTTACGATTACTGTACTGAACAACAGCGATTTTTCGCTGCATAATCTGGTTTTGAAAGAGGAGAGCATCGGGGAAATCGGCAGGCTGGAGACTATGGGCGTTGGAGAGAAGGTCTTTACTGCAACGGCCGAGGTGAGCGAGAGCCGAGAATTTGTTTTTATACTGACATGCACCGATGAGCAGGGCAACACCTATCAGGAAAGAAGTCAGCCGGTATCGGTTACCCTAGAGACAGGGGCTTCACCCTCGCCTAGCCCTGTAACAGAGGGTAGCACCGGCAGCACGCTACTGATTATCTTTATTGTAATTGTGATATTGATCGTAATCTGCGGGATTGTGTTCTTTGTTCTGTTGTCGCAGGAGAAGAAGAGCAAGCGGATTGCTGCCGAGAATGCCAAGCGCAGGATGGCGGCTGCGGGGAGAAGACCAAGCCCCGGTCAAACGCCTCCGTCAGGGGTTCCGGGAAAACCCGGCGAAGGCGCTAAAGACGATCTTCCCGGCAGGAGCGGCGGGCGTATGCCTAACAAGGTGATTGGCGAAGAGGATACACCAGAGACGCAGCCGCAGTTGATTGAGGAAGAGCCATCCCGCCTTGTGGAATTCGGGCCGGACGGGCAGCCGATTGAAAAGCCTGTGGACGACAACCGTCAGTGAACCCGATCGGACACACAGCAGGAATGATCCGCCGCTTGTGAAACCGGCATCTGTAAGCTGTAGGGATTGAGAAAAAAGCATCTTTGAGCAGAGAATGCCCAAAGATGCTTTTTTATGCTTGGAAAAGGGTTGTTTGCTTAGCCCCGTCTATAGCTTCGGACTGCGTGCAGCAGGCAGTCCTTGCGGTTGCGTGCGGGGTTTTTCAGGCAAAGATTCAGCAAAGCACGTTGAATCCGGGCGATTTCGGGGCCTGGGCCAATGCCCAGAGCTTGCATGATGTCGTGGCCGGAGATGGCCAACTCGCGGATGGAAAAGGGGGCATTTTGCTCGAGCATAGCGTTTAATTCCTGCTGCCATTTATCTGCCGTAGGGCAATCGGTGGTGCGGCCGGAGCCCACGACATCCGCCCTGCGCAGATGGATGAGATCCTGGGCGCCTTCCCGGCCCAGGGAGGCCAGTGTACGCCGGACAGTCAGCGGCTTTGCTTGGCCGTTTAGGTCGAACATGTGCTTTTCGATCAGGCGGCAGCAATGGCGAAGGGTGCGGTTGTCGTAGCGCAGCCCCGCCTGCCCTAGGGCGACTTGGGCGATTTGGGCGGACAATTTGTCGTGGCCATACATAGTACCGCTCTTCTTTAGGACAAAAGACTTACCTGCGTCGTGCAGCAGGCCGGCCAGCCGCAGGGACAGCTTGGGCGGCGTGCAGGCGGCGACATGCAGACCGTGATCCAGTACGTCGAAGGCGTGGTATTGCGATTTCTGGACAATACCTTTTCCGGCGCAAAGCTCTGCTATGATAAAGCGAAAGGCGCCCAAGTCCTTGAGCTGCATCAGCCCTTCCAACACCGGGGAGGGATTCTTGGCGGTTAGGGTGGGATATTTGGTGTCGCTGAGCAGTATTTTGGTGAATTCCTGTTGGATGCGTTCTTTGGAGATATCCGTTAGAAGACCGATATTCTGCTGGGCGGCCTGCCGCAGCGCCGGCTGGATTTGGAAGCCCAGCTCACAGGCGAAGCGTACCATGCGCAGGATGCGGACGCTGTCGTCTGCGAGGGTTTTAGCCGGGGATTTGGCGGCGCGGATCAGCCGATGGGATAGATCTCCGATTCCGTCGAGCGGATCTTGGATTTCACCGGTGGCGCAATCCATGTAGAGGGCGTTGATTGTAAAATCCCGCCGCAGGGCATCCTTTTGAAGACTGTGGGTGAAGGAGACTTCCGAAGGACGATGAGCGCCACCTTTTGGGTAGCTGTCTTGGCGGAAGGTTGTATGTTCAAAGATGAGAATTTCCCCTTGCCAAGGCATATGCAGTTCTACCGTGCCAAATTCCGGCGCTTTCTTGATGATGCGTATCGATGTGCCGGATAGGGCAGCGGTTAGCTGGGCAGGGGAAAGAACGGAGGCGATATCTAGGTCGCCCCCATAAATGCCCAGCAGCCGATTGCGTACCCGGCCGCCTACCAGATAGACGGCATGGGGATTGAAAAGGCCGGCAAGGTTTGTGAAAAATGGTTCTGGTTCAAGGCGCATAAAAACAATCGCTCCTGTGTGTATCCCTTATTCATGCAGCTGGATTTGTCCGGAAAAGACCGTTTCGGCAGGGCCGCTCATAAACACATGGCCGTTTTCATATTGCACATGGAGGGTGCCCAGGTAGAGCCGGACATCGACCGCGGATTCGGTATAGCCCGCTCGGTGGGCGGCCACGGCAGACGCACAAGAGCCTGTGCCACAGGCCAGCGTAGCGCCGGCACCCCGCTCCCAGGTGCGGACGAGGATGGTGGTGCGGTCGACGACTTGTACAAAGTTGACGTTGGTGCGCCGGGGGAAGGAAGGGTGGGTTTCGATCAGCGGCCCCCAATGAGAGAGGTCGGTTTGTTCGAGGTCGTCTACGAAAACCATGGTGTGGGGGACACCCACCAGCATGGAAGAAATGGTGAAAACTTTGCCGTCGACGGAGAGGGGTTCTAAGGCTACTCCTCCTTCCGGGCCCAGCATGGGGATTTGGCTGCGGCTGAGGATGGGCTGCCCCATGTCTACCCGTATCTGGGCGACGCTGGTATCGTTGGACAAGACTTCGGGAACAATGGGACCTGCCAGGGTTTCCACTGTAAAGCGGCGGCCTTGGACGAGAGCTTGATCCAGGGCGTATTTGGCGAGACAGCGAATGCCGTTGCCGCACATCTCCGCTTCGCTACCGTCGGAATTGATGATGCGCATACGGATATCTGCGTGTTTCGACGGCAGGGCAATGATCAGCCCGTCACCGCCTATGCCGGTGCGCCGGTCGCACAATTGGGGTGCCAGACGGTTGTAGTCCAGCGCCTGCCCATTGTCTTGTAATACGATAAAATCGTTGCCTAAGCCGTGCATTTTAATAAAATCCAATCGTTGATTCCTCCTGCTATGAATAAAAGAGATCTTGCATGTATTTATATTATAGCCCATAGGGAACACGGTGGCAATCAGCGGATAAAGATGCAAGACAACAGTCGCGTTTTTTTTCTAGCCGTGGTATACTGAAAAGAAAAGGGAGGAAAGCGAATGGAGTACGGCTATTTCGATTCCAAAAGACGTCATATTATTTGGGTGATATTGGGGATTCCTGTAGCGGCGATGCTGCTTTCCTTGGGAACCCTTCCAATCTCCGCTATGACGGGGCCGACTGTGCAGTTGGTGATAGGCATGGTGGTGGCGGTTTTGGTGGGAGGAGCGCATCTTGCGGCTAACCTTATAGCTTCCAAGTTTATCATCGGAATTCAGTATAAACTGGCGTTTTCATTGGTGGGGGTGGCTTCTCTGCTGGCTATGCTCTTCAATCTTTTTGTTCAGCTGCAAGATCGGCTGATTCATCAAAGTGCTTTGGGGCAGAACAGCATACTGACCATTGAGCTGGCCTTTTTGTTGTTGATTGTAGGGGTTCTGGCCGGCGCATTTGGCATTTTCGCTTTCACTGACGGGAAAAAACATGGACTGGTATTTGGATTTTCCCTATCTAGCTTTATCATCCTAGCCCTAATGTTCTTGTTTTGCGCGGTTTACCTGGTGTTGAGCGCCAGCATGCCGATGAACTCCGGTGATATGCTGGATGGTTTTCTGGGCAGTGAAGTATTAATATGGCTGAGCATTATTGGGTTTGCCTGGTTGCAATCGTTGTTGAGCATCGGTTTTTTCCTAGGCCTATTCTTTGCGTCCTCCCGGCGGCATGAGATAGGGGCGGAAGCGGAGCCTCAGGCTGTGGCGGGAAGCTGACGGCTGCTATATTTGGCCGGGACGCTGATTGTTTTCCAGCCATTTAAAATACACCTCAAAAGTTAGGCGGTGTTTAACTTTTGAGGTGTATTTTCATGACAAGGGAAAAGCCGCATATTGGAATCCGACATAGCCAATACTCTGGCATGGCCGGATGATCTGTCGAATTATAGGAGCTTTCGAGCTTGAATGTATACATCACCGGAGCCTAACGCCACGACGATGTCGCCCGCTTGCCAGCGGGGAGATAGATAGTCTCGGATTCCTTCGAAAGTGGGGATGTAGAGGGTATCGGCGCAGCTGCTTATGATGCCGCGCACCAGATCCTTTGCGTGGATTAGGCCGGTATCTTGCTCGCGTCCGGGGTAGATGTCCGGGATGAGGACAGCGTCTGCATCGTGGAAGGCTTCGGCGTATTTGTCGAAGAGGGTGATGGCGCGGGAATAGGAGTTGCACTGGAAAACCACCCACAGCTTGCGATGCTGCATCTGTGCCGCGGCATGCAGACAGGCGGTAATTTCGCTGGGATGGTGGGCGTAGTCGTGGTAGATGCGTACGCCGTCTACTGTTCCGTATAGTTCAAAACGGCGTTTGGCCAGGCGGTATTGTTCCAGCGCTTGCTGGATGTGCTTGTCTTCGATGCCCAAATAACGGGCAACGGAGATCGCGGCCAGGGCGTTTTGTATGTTGTATAGGCCGGGGACATTTAATTTTACGGAAAACAGCGGGCGGCCGTTTAGGGTACAAGTAAACTCAGGGTAGCCCTGTTCGTCGTAGATGATGTCTGCGGCGCTGTAGCCACTTTGGCTGTTTAGGCCGTAGCGGACGAGTTCGCAGGGACAATCGTCCATCAGCCGGTTGACCAGCGGATCGTCGGTGCAGCCAAACAGCACCCCTTTAGGGGGCAGCAGCGCTACGAATTTTTGGAAAGATGCATAGATGGCATCGATGTTTTTAAAATAATCCAGATGGTCGTCGTCAATGTTGTTGAGCACGATCATCGTAGGGGAGAGGTGCAGAAAGCTTTCGACATACTCGCAGGCTTCGGTTACGAAAAGCGGCGAGTGGTCGATGGCTACGCCGGATTCCAGAAAATCCGTTTCGCCGCCCACATGGACGGTAGCGTCTTGGCCGCCTTTTTGAAGAATGAGCGCCAGCATCGAGGTGATGGTGGTTTTGCCGTGGCAGCCGGCAATACCTAGCACCTGGGAGAACTGGTCTGAGAGCTGGCCTAAAAGCTCGGAACGCTCGAGCTGGGGGATGCCCAATTCTTCGGCCCGGCGGCGTTCGATGTTGTCCGGTTTGATGGCGGCGGAATAGATGATCAGATCCACACCTTCCACATTCTTTTCGTTGTGTCCGATGGATACGGGGATTCCCTTGGAGCGGACAAAACAGGTAAAATTAGATTCTATTCGGTCGGAACCGGAGACCTGATAGCCGCGGCTGTGTAGAATCCGCGCCAGGCCGTTCATGCTGCAACCGCCGATGCCGATAAAATGCAGGTGTTTTCCTTTATAGTTGTCAATGTGCACCGTCATGAAGCGCTGTCACCTATTTCATAGTATTTAAAAACCTTAAACAGGCAGGTTCTCATTTATTCATTATACTCTTGAATGTAAAAATATATCAACTGTTAAAATTAATTTTAAAATCTGATTGGAAAACCGGCGGAAAAGGCTTAAAATGAATTCAACTGATGGGCCTTGTGTGCTCGAGGGAGGGGTTTAGGACTTTGAGTAAAGCAAAAAGAAACGAAAGAATTGGCGCGATTGTGCGAATATTATCGCAGTATCCAAACAAGCTGTTTACATTTTCGCATTTTTGCAACATGTTTGGCTCGGCAAAATCTACGATCAGTGAGGATATTGTGATTGCCCGCGATATGCTGCGAAAATATGGATTGGGGGATATTCGGGCGATAACCGGCGCGGCAGGCGGCGTTTGTTTTGTGCCGACGGAAAAAAAGGAGGACTCTATTGCCTTTGTCCACTCCCTTTGCGAAAAACTTTCAGACGGCAACCGGGTTCTGCCCGGCGGCTTTATCTATACGATCGATATTCTGACGCGGCCGGATTATTTGGAGCGTATTGGAAATATATTGGCTTCGTTTTTTATGAACCAAGAGGTAGATGTGGTAGCTACTGTGGAGACCAAGGGCATTCCTGTTGCGCTGATGGTGGCTCGGTCTTTGGGGGTGCCGCTGGTGATTATGCGCCAGGATAATAAGCTGACAGAGGGTTCGGTGGTTACCATAAACTATGTTTCCGGTTCGAATGACAGGATTAAAACGATGTCTCTGTCTACCCGGGCGGTAAGGAAGGGCCAGAAGGCGATTATCATTGACGATTTTATGAAGGGCGGCGGGACGGCCCGGGCGATTATGGATATGCTGGAGGAATTTGAAGTGGAGGTTTTGGGCATTGGCGTTTTGATCGCTACGGCAGAGCCTGAGCGAAAGAAGGTTTCGGACTATATTTCCCTGATGGAGTTGAAGAAGGTTGATAAGGAATGGGGAAAGATTGAAATCGTTCGTTCTAAGAGTATGATTTAAGTTCTTGTGCTTTATATTGAACTTATTATATAATATTGCTATTGATGTTTTAATAGACTATTATAAAAGAGAGAATAATACTTGTCGTGAGACAGGAGGGATATGCCATGAAAGATGTGTATGCCGTGATTATGGCTGCGGGAGAGGGCAAACGTATGAACTCCAATAGGCCTAAAGTTTTACATTCTATCTGCGGACGGACGTTGGTGGAATGGGCCATGCATGCGGTGGGGGAATTTTGCGAGAAGCCGGTGCTTATTGTCGGACATGGCGCAGACCAGGTAAAGGGCTATCTGGGGGATCGGGCCTATTATGTGATGCAGGAACAGCAATTGGGCACCGGACATGCCGTTATGATGGCGCGGAGCTACCTGGAAGGCAAGGACGGTTATGTGGTGATTATGGCAGGGGATATGCCGCTGATTACCCAGGCGACCATTCGCCGTGTGGTGGACGCCATGACGGACGAGGATACGGAATATGCTGCTGTGGTGCTGACCAGCCGGATGGCGGATCCGACTGGGTATGGCCGTATTATTCGGCGGGCGGATGGCACCATTCGGCAGATCGTGGAGGAGCGGGATGCTTCAGACAAGGAGAAGAGCATCAAGGAAGTGAATTCCTCGGTGTATTGCTTTAATATCAGGACGCTGTTGACGTTTATTGATAAGCTTTCCAATAATAATGCCCAGAATGAATATTATCTGACAGATTGTATTTCGATGATGTCGTCTAAAGGCAAGAAGGTGCGCGCGCTGCCGGTGATAGATACGAGCGATTGTATGGGTGTGAACGATAGGGTCCAGCTTTCTGTTGCGGCGCGTACACTGCAACAGCGTATCGTTGAACAGCATCTTCGTTCAGGGGTTACGTTTATCGACCCCCAGGCTGCTTATGTGGACTGTGATGTGACCATCGGGCGAGATACGATTGTCTACCCCAGTGTGGTGCTGGAGGGAAAGACGGCGATCGGTGAGGATTGCATTCTCTATCCTTCGACGCATATCAAAGACAGCGAGGTGGGCAGCCATGTGACGGTTAAGACCTCGTACTTGGAGGCTTGCCGGGTGGCGGAGGGCGTATGCATTGGACCGTTTGCCCATATACGACCGCAGAGCGACATTGCCGGCGGCTGCCGCATCGGCAACTTTGTGGAAGTGAAGAACAGTGTGATTGGAACGGGCAGCAAGGTTTCGCATTTGACCTATGTAGGCGACGCCGATGTGGGGGAGAATGTAAACATTGGCTGCGGCGTGGTGTTTGTGAATTATGACGGTTCGAAGAAGTGTCGCTCGGTGGTGGAGGACGGTTGCTTTGTAGGCTGTAACTCCAACTTGATTTCTCCGGTGCATATCGGGAGCAACGCTTATATTGCCGCTGGCTCTACAATTACCGAGGATGTGCCGGCGGAAGCGCTGGCGATTGCCCGGGAACGGCAGAGCAATAAAACAAACTGGAACAAGGACGGGATGAAGAAAAAGTGAACTATATCATAGCGGGATTGGGAAACCCAGGAGAAAAATATGATAATACCCGTCACAATGCCGGGTTTTGGTCGATTGACCAGCTTTCCCAGGAATTGGGCATTGAGATGGGCAAGCGGGATTTTCGTGCAATTATCGGCAAAGGCAGGCTGAACGGGCAGAATATTATGCTGTGTAAACCGCAGACCTATATGAACCTTTCCGGTGAGAGCCTGGTGGAGATGGTTTACTATTATCGGATGGATCCGGCTCGGTTGATCATTTTATATGATGATGTGGACTTGGAGCCCGGGCGCATACGGGTGCGGCCGAAGGGAAGCGCAGGAACACACAATGGTATGCGTTCGATTGTGCAACGGCTAGGGACTGAGGATTTTCCCCGGGTGCGCATCGGTATCGGACAGCCTCCGCGGCAGATGGACTTGGCAGATTATGTTTTGAGCGAGCCTGTGCGGGAGGAGAAGCTTTCTATCAAGCATGCTGTGGAGCTGGCGACGCAGGCGGCCATATGCATCGTGTGTGAGGGCGTGGATGCGGCGATGCAACATTTCAACGGCCTTGAATTTGATGAGGATTGACCACAGAAGCGATCCTGGGGGCTTGTAGAGTATAGCCTGCGGGATCGTTTTGGATGCAGGGGTTTGAACGGTTGAACAATTTTATTACGGCGCGGCTGAAGGGCCCGTCATTGGAGAAATTAAAAACGATTGTCCGGGGGGGCGGTGCCTGCTCGGCTTTTGGCATGCCCGATTCCTATAAAGCGGCGCTTTGCACCCACCTTCTGCGGGAGGAGGGGCGGCCGCTTTTATACTTGACTGCTAACGAGCAGAGTGCTTTTGCTGCTGCGGAGAATTTCGATGTGTTGGGGGTGCAGGCTGCTTGTTTTCCGGCACGGGAAATTCGTATTACCGGCGCGGCGGCACGCAGCAACGACGCCGTGCTGCAACGGACGCAGATTCTCGCACAGATTGGCAAATATCATGTCGTTACGGCTTCTATTGATGCGCTTTTGCCGCCCCTGGTGCCTGGGAAGGTGTTTCGGTCGGCGGCGATTTCGCTTCGGGAAGGCGACGAAGCGGATACAGCGGCGCTGATTGCTGCGCTGATGCGTATGGGCTATGTGCGTACGCCTATGGTGGAGGGCGTGGGGCAGTACAGCTTGAGGGGCGGTATATTGGACTGTTTTCCCCCTGGTGAAAGCGCGGTGCGTATGGAGTTTTTCGGGGATACGGTGGATTCGCTGCGCCGCTTTGATGCAGACACCCAGCGTTCGGTGGGCAAGATACGGCAGGTACGGATTGCGCCGGTGACGGAAGCGCCCCTGGATGAGAAGGGGAGGGGGGCTTTGATAGAATTTTTGAGCAGCCAGACCTTTTCAGCCGGGGAGCAGGCGATTGACCGGCTGGAGCAATACGGCTACTACGAGGAGGCTTTCCAGTTTTTGCCGGCCTGCTATGACCGCTGTGCTACGATTCTGGACTATATGCGCCAGCCGCTGGTGGTTTTGGATGAAGCCGGCGCTATGCGGGAGCACGCTGCCAACTTACGGTTGGAATATTTGGAAAACCACAAGGTGATGTTTGAGCGTGGCCTGGCCGTGCCGGCGCAGGCGGGCTTTTTGTTTGATTATGATGAGATTGTGGGCCGGGCCCGAAAAGCCCCGCTGGTTGCAACCCAGACCATTCGCGGCAGCTTGGATTTTCCGGTGGAGGCTCAAGTATCTTTTCCTGTTCAGTCCTTGCCGCACTACCATGGCAGCATGGAAGCATTGGCGCAGGATTTGCGAAGATACCGGGGAGAGAACCTGATCGTTGCTTGTGTTCCTAGCACCCAGCGCGCCCGGCGCTTGCAGAAGGAGCTGGAAGCACAGGAGTTTTCTGTGTTTTTTGGGAAGGATTCGCAGCCGGAGGCTTTGGGGCAGGCGGATGTGCTTATTCTCAGGAATCGGTTAAAGAACGGGTTTTACAGCCCCCAGGATGCTTTTTTGCTGTTGGGGGAAAACGACATTTCCGTTTCCAAGCAAACGGCGAGGCCTTTGCGTAAAAAGGGACGGATGGACCTGTTTGTGGACTTGGCGATCGGGGATTATGTGGTACACGACAGCTATGGCATTGGGGTTTACCGGGGGATGGAGAAGGTCTGCTTGGATGATGTGAGCCACGACTATATGGTTGTGGAATACAGCGCCGGCGATAAGCTGAAGGTGCCGGCGGAGCAGATGAACCGCGTCCAGAAATATATCGGCGCTGATGGCGCGACACTGCGTCTTTCTCGTTTGGGGGGGCAGGATTGGAACCGGGCGAAGAAGCGGGTGCAGGATTCTGTGAAAGAGCTGGCCTTTGATTTGGCGCAGCTTTATGCCCAGCGGCAGAGCAGAAAAGGCTTTGCTTTTTCCAAAGATACCCCTTGGCAGATGCAATTTGAGGATAATTTCCCCTATGACGAGACACCGGGCCAGAAAACTTGTATTCAGGAAATCAAGCGGGATATGGAGAGCAGCCGAGTGATGGACCGGTTGCTTTGTGGTGATGTGGGCTATGGGAAGACCGAGGTGGCTATGCGGGCGGCGTTTAAGGCCGTGATGGACTCCAAGCAGGTGGCGTTTTTGGTGCCTACTACTATTTTAGCGCAGCAGCATTACAACAACCTGGTGCAGCGCTTTGAAGGATTTCCTGTGCGCATTGCTATGCTGTCTCGTTTTTCCAAGGCTGCGGAGCAAAAAGAGACCCTGCGGCGCTTGGAGTTGGGGGAGCTGGATATTCTGGTGGGGACGCATAAAATTCTGGGCCGAAATGTTTCCTTCCATGATCTGGGGCTATTGATCGTAGATGAGGAGCAGCGCTTTGGCGTTGGGCACAAAGAGACCATCAAGAACATCAAAACTACGGTGGATGTTTTGACTTTAAGTGCTACGCCGATTCCCCGGACGCTGCATATGTCTTTAAGCGGTATTCGGGATATGAGCGTTATTGAGACGCCGCCGCAATATCGTTATCCTGTGCAGACTTATGTGATGGAATATTCGGAGGAGATGGTGAAGGACGCGATTGCCCGGGAAGTGGGCCGCCATGGCCAGGCGTTTTTTGTGTTCAATGATGTGCGTGCCATCGATCAGTTTCGTATGAAGCTGTTGGAACTGATGCCGCAGATGCGCATTGCCATTGCCCATGGACAGATGGATGAGCGGCTGTTGGAGCGCACCATGCTGCGCTTTTCCCAAGGAGATTATGATGTGCTTTTATGTAGCACGATCATTGAATCCGGGATGGATTTGCCCAATGTGAATACATTGGTGGTTTATGACGCCGATCGGTTTGGGTTGTCGCAGCTCTACCAACTGAAGGGGCGGGTGGGCCGTTCCAACCGGCTGGCCTATGCCTATTTCATGTTTCGACCGGATAAGGTGATTTCCGAGGTAGCGCGCAAGAGGCTGGTTGCTGTGCGAGATTTTACCGAGCTGGGTTCGGGCTTTAAGATTGCTATGCGGGATTTGGAGATTCGAGGCGCGGGCAATGTGCTGGGGCCGCAGCAGCATGGGCATATGGCGGAAGTTGGCTACGAGATGTATGCACGGATGTTGGAGGAGGCTGTGCGGGATTTGCGCGGTGAGGTGGGCAGAAAGACTGTGGATGCTTTAATCGATGCTCGGATAGACGCCCATATTCCTGTGGAATATATTGGAGATGAGCCGGTGCGCGTTGAGGCGTATAAGCGCATTGCTTCGATTGTCAGCGAGGAGGATTTGTCGGGTGTTTGGGAGGAGCTTGAGGACAGGTTTTCGCCGCCGCCGGAGCCTGTGCAGAATTTGATGATGGTTTCGCTGGTTAAAGCTTATGCGTCGCGGTGCTTTATTACCAACGTCGGCATCAAACAAAACTTCGCTTCCCTGCGTTTTGCAGCGGACGCCCCCATCGATAGTGCTGCGCTGATACGGATTGCGGGCGGCGTACAGGGAGGGGCGCTGGTTGGGCAGGAGATTACCGTGTTGCAGATTCGGAGCAAAGCCGACGTGGAAACCATGATGCAGAAGGTTGTGGAAGTATTGCGCCAATTAATTGTTTGCAATGAACAAGAAATTTCAGTATAATAGATGTCGATATATTGATAAAGCCACGCTTTCGGAGAGATTTCGGCCTGGGGGCGGCAGAGGCATGGCCGGGATCAAATAACAGACGAACGGGATATTTGAGATATCTTCTGGAAAGGACGACAAGAGCATGAAGTTTAAACGCTGGATGGCCGCCTTTATAGCGGCTCTGATGATCTTGCTGCTGGGCGGCTGCTCGCTGGCTACGGTAAACGAGGAGCGGGATATGCAGCAGGTTGTGGCTACGATAAATGGACAGCCTCTCAAAAAGATTGAGATGTATGCGCTGTATGAAGTGTATAAATCCTACTATGAATCCCAGTACGGGAGCTTGGACGGCGACGATATAAACAGCCGCGCTATGTTGAAGCAGATCAAGCAGGACGTGGTGGATCGTTTGGTGCAGAATATTGTGCTGCTTCAGAAGGCCAAGCAAGAGGGATATGACCAGCTTAGCGACGAAGAAATTGCGACGGTTCATGAGCAATTTGACTCCTTGGTAGAGAGCAACTTGGGACATTATAAAAAACAGTATGATGATCGAGTCGCTAAAGACCCGGATTTTGACGCGGACGCGGCGGCAATGGCGGATTTGGTTGCGGAGCGTGCTGCCAGCGGCCGTACGATGGAATCCTGGAGGCAGAGCTATCTGGATGATGCTTATATTGCCAAGATGCAGACTGCGTATGACGAACAGGTGACGGTGACGGACGAGGAAGCAAAAGGGCAGTATGATATTTTGCTGGAGGCGCAGAAGCTGGCTTATGATATGGAACAGGATGATACCGAGGCTACAGATAAGCTGAACACGTGGGTGGAGGAAGGAACTTTAGACGCGGCACCAGATTTTGAAACGGATTTTAACGGCGGTAAGACCATTGTCTATTATCCTGACGAAAAGTTTGTTTTAGTGAAGCAGATTTTAGTTATGATTCCGGAGGAAGAGCGTGCGGCCATTACCGCAGCGCAGTATGATGAAAACGGAAGCCAGACCGATGAGACCAAAGCTGCATCGGATAAGCTTTATCAGGAGGCCTTGGCTAAGATTCAGGACAAGGCGGATGAAGTGTTGGAGAAGATTGCGGACGGCGAGGCGTTTGACGATTTGGTGGAGCAGTATAACGAGGATACAGGCATGAGCTCGTATATGCAGCAGGGCGGTTATCTGGTGGGCAGGGATTCCGGCTATGTGCAGCCGTTTATTGACGGGGCGCTGGGCCTGAAAGAGGAAGGGGATACCACCGACTTGGTGGAATCCAGCTATGGCTACCATATTCTTCAGCTGACTAGAATACTGCCGCAGGGGGAAGAGGTTCCCTTTGAAGAGGTGAAGGATGAGATTATGACGCCTATGCTGACCGAGATGCAGACGACCCGGTGGAGCGAGCTGTTGGAACAGTGGATGGCTGAGGCGGATATTGTTTTGTATGAGGAACGCTGGTAAGAAGTTAAGGATGGATGAGAGCCCTGCGCATAAACCGAGGTTTCGGGATGGCGCGGGGCTTTTTTTGTGCCCGAGTCAAGGCGCGGGCGGACTGATTGCTGCGGCGGCGAGCGGGAGGGAGAAGACCTGGCTGCGGATAGGGGGCTTTGCAGGGCATAGGAGATTGGGGCTACAGGGGAAGCGACGGTTTTTTGTAATGGGTTGGTTTCTGCATGTGCGGTGGAATTTGGATGGAGCGGAGATGGGACGCCTGGACCAGAGCGAGGGCCGGCCTGAGCAGGATGGTTTGGGGATGGGCGCGGGAATTTGGAGGGCAGATAGGCAAGAGCAGGGCAGGGGATAGGTGTGGCGCAGGGCGGGCGCTTTGGCTGGGGCGCATAGGAGACAGATGGCGGATTGCGGCGCAGGGCTGGGCTGTATCGGGCAGAGGGAGATGGGAAGAGTGCGGATTGCATTGATAGCAGGAAGCGACAAAAAAAGGGCTGCGGAGCATTTCTTCCGCAGCCCTTTTTAAATACAGATTATGTTATTCGGACTTTTCCTCTTTGGCAGGCATGATTTTCATTAAGAGGGTTACAGAGCCATAGATGATGGCCAGTATGACGAATACGCCCAATACGCCCCATCCAGTTACTTCCAGTGCACGGGTGAAAATTTCAGATGCAGTCATTTTATAGTACCTCCTTTTAGAGAATGGTTCAAAGCTACGACAACAGGGCGATGATGATGGTGCCGGCTACGATGGAGCCAACCTGCCCGGATACGTTGGCACTGATAGCGGGCATTAAAATGAAGTTGGTTGGATCGTCTTTCTGGGCCATCTTCTGCACGATACGCGCAGACATGGGGAAAGCCGAGATGCCGCAGGCGCCGATCATTGGGTTGATCTTTTTGCGGGAGAACACGTTGATTAACTTGGCAAACAATACGCCACCCGCCGTATCCAAAGCAAAGGCTAAGAGGCCGATGATTAGGATGAGGATGGTGTCTACTGTGAGGAAGGCGGAGCCTTGCATGCTGGAACCGATGGTGATACCCAGCAGCAGCGTCACGATATTGCCCATGGCATTTTGCGCCGTCTCGGAAAGCTTGTCGGTGACTAGGGACTCACGCAGCAGGTTGCCAAACATGAGCGCACCGATTAGCGCTGTGGAGATTGGGGCGAAAATCCCTGCAATTACTGTTACCAGGATAGGGAAAAGAATCAGTACCGGACGGCTGACTTTCTTGTTGAAATCGGAGTCCATACGGATTCTGCGCTCTGCTTTGGATGTGAGCAGCCTAATGACCGGCGGCTGGATGATGGGCACCAGCGACATATAGGAATAGGCCGCAACACTGATGGCCGCCAGGTACTTAGGCGCGAATATATTGGCGACATAGATTGACGTCGGTCCGTCGGCGGCGCCGATGATACCGATGGCGGCCGCTTCTTTTAAAGAGAATGTTTCTGGAGAAATAAAGTTGACGCCGCACGCCAAAAGGAAGGCCAGGAAAATACCAATTTGGGCAGCTGCGCCAAAAAAAATCATGACCGGCTGCTTCAATAGAGGAGAGAAGTCGATCATGGCGCCTACAGCGATGAAAATTAGGATGGGAAATAGTTCCGTGCTGATACCGGCCTCATAGAGAATGGAAAGGAATCCTCCCTCTGCAACGGCTGCGGACAACGGAATGTTGGCAAGGATAGCGCCAAACCCCATGGGCAGAAGCAGAAGGGGCTCGTACTCTTTCTTGATGGCCAAGAAGATGAGCAGCAAGCCGATTGCAATCATGACAAAGTTTTGCCATGATAGGTTGAGCAGACCCTCAAATAGTTTTTCTAAAGTAGACAAGTCGATACACCCCCAGCATAATTTTTAAACTTATGAACGATAACGTCTATTATTATACGCTAAACAAACAACCAAAGCAATATAAAGGAAAGTTGTTTTATGGCATGAGGGCATGAAACAAGACAGATTTTTTCTTATGTCAACCAAGGGCTTGACTAGCCTTTACAATCGGTGTTGCCGTTAATGAAAAGATGATGGAAGCGGAGGAGAACCTCATTGTGGGGCCGGAGGAAAAATGAAGGGGACTGTGGGGCGGAAACTATAATTGGCAGAAGACTATAAGGTTTGGGCCTGAAGGAGGATTTTTGTGAGGGATGGTTTGGGGTTGGCGCTATGCGGGGCAGCTTGCTGTACCAACAACGCTGTATGAAATAAGAGCATATCGTTGGGGTAAGGCGGGAAGGGAAAAGCGGGGAAACTCTTAAGGCTTGAGTTCTAAGCTTTAGAAGGCTGCTTTATAGGGCAGGGGATGATAAAGAAGAACGGGGATTACTTAACGTTTGCCTGCCCACTATCATATAGTGGTAGTAACATTTATGAGAGGGCGTGATGTTGTGGCCGAGCCAATGATGGACAGTGCTGCGAAATACCGCGTGGATTTACCGTACCCTGAAAGCAGGAACCTAAAGAAAAACCGGCGGTTTGCTAGGATATTGCTGAATGATTATGCGGGGAAAACATCCGAGATGACAGCGATTGCGCAGTATGTCTACCAGCATATGATTTTGAAAAGGACGTATCCGGAGGTGGCTGACGCGCTGATGGGCATAGCTGTGACGGAGATGCATCATCTGGATTTGCTGGGGGAGGCAATATTTGGTCTGGGGGTGTTGCCCAAATATCGCACCATTCAAAATGAGCGGCCGTTTTGGTGGTCGGGCGCCGAGGTGGATTATGAGAAGACATTGCGCTATATCCTGACTGCTAACGTTGAGGCGGAGGAAGCGGCTATTTATGAATATCAAAATACCATCCGCATGATAAACGACCCTTCGATCGTTGCGTTGATCCGCAGGATCATTTTGGATGAAGAATTGCATGTTGATATTTTTAATGCGCTGATCAAGAAATACTTATAGCAGCCGGCTGCCCATCGGCGAAAATAACCAGCAAATGCTGTTTTAGGCAGGGATTTGGGAAAGGATGCTTTACAAATCCCCTGCCTTCTTATATATTAAAAAACAGACCGTTGGATTTTTTGATTATGCAGGAAGAGAAAAGCAGAATATTGTGGTGGGGGGTATTGCGTTGTGAAAGCAAAAGCGGGGAACCGGTATGCCGTTTTAGCGGCGGGTATGGCGGTGCAGTTATGCACAGGCATCATTTACATGTGGAGCGTTTTTCAGAAGTTCCTGGTCGAACAGAGGGGGCTGGACGCTGCACAGGTAACCTTTGTTTTTTCTGTTATGCTGGCCATGTTTGTGGTAGGCATTGTGGTGGGCGGACGCATCCAGGACAAGCGTGGGCCACGTATTGTGGTTTTCTTCGGATCGCTGCTCTTTGGCGTGGGAATGTTTTTAACATCGTTTGTATTTGATGCAAGCCCGGTTTTCATCTATCTGTTTTACGGTGTGATGGCAGGGTTTGGCGTGGGCGCCGCTTATAATACCTCTATTTCTTGCGCTCAGAAGTGGTTTATGGACAAGCGGGGATTTGCCACCGGCATGATTGTGTGTGCTTTCGGCTTTTCAGTGGTTATTTTTACACCGTTGGCCAATAGCCTTTTGAAGGCATATGACGCACCGGCAACCTTCCGGATTTTCTCGATCGCCTTTCTGGTAATCTGTTTGTCGGCGTCGGCCCTGATCAAAAATCCGCCGGAAGGGTATGTGCCCAAGGGTTATACGCCGCCGGCGGCTGGTCCTGCGAAGCAGGGGTTGCGGCCGTCTGAAATGTTGAGAACGCCGCAATTCTATTTTCTGACGCTTTCCATGATGTTTATTACGCCATCGTATTTTATATTGAACCCATTGCTGATGATTTTGGGAGAAGCCCGGGGTTTGGGGGAATTGGCTATGCTGGGCGTTATGATTACTGGGATTGCCAGTTCGTCCGGGCGGCTGATTGCGCCCTGGATATCCGATAAAATCGGGCGTAAGGCTACGATTTTGGGGCTGGCGGCGATTACGCTACTGTCGGTGGTGGTGTTGATATCTGCGCACAGGGTGCTGTTTTTAGCTATGATTGCTTTGGTCGCCTTTGCTTATGGCGGGACTTCCGGTGTTTACCCGGCGTTTACCTCCGACCTCTACGGCACCAAATATGCTGGAGCCAACTACGGCTGTGTAATGGTGGGATTTGGCGCATCGGCGATTATCTTTCCCTTTATTTCTACGGCGGTGAATACGGCGGGGGCGGCCAGCGGCGATTATACGTTGTCGTTTATTATTGCGGCTGCTACCTGCATTGTGGCGGCGATTATGGTTTCATGCGTGAAACTGGTGAGAAAGAAAGGCCTGGAGGCAGGCAAATAGGCGGGTTTTGTTCGAAAGCGGGGAAGACGGGTTCTTCTCCGCTTTTTTATCGGGAGCAGACAGGATAGATTATGGCAGAAACAATTGACAAAATAGTTAGCCTATCTTATTATTAGATTGTCTAAATATATGAAGAAGGGCAGCAGGGTATATGGCTGTGAATATGGAAAAGCTGGAAGATTTGAATCGATTGTTGGTTAAGACGTATGGCTTGGTGGGCAAAGTAGAGCAGAGTGCTATGCACAACGGGCCCTATCACGACTTGTCTATGACGGAAGTGCATACTCTGGAAGCGGTAGGGGCAGAGGCCCCTCGTTTTATGAGTGAGATTGCTGCTGATTTGGAAATTACCGTGCCCACTCTGACCGTTTCGATTCGCCGGTTGATACAGAAGGGCTATGTGTGCAGGAGGCGCTGCACCGATGATCGGCGGGTAGTTTGGGTGGAATTGACGGAAAAGGGCATAAAAGCTAAGCGAATGCACGACTTCTTTCACAGGAATATGCTGAAAGCAGTGATGCGGCAGTTTGCTGAAGAGGAA
>JBMNTQ010000016.1:0-20524 GCA_050945815.1 Christensenellales bacterium | reverse complement strand
GACACAACAAGCCCCTGTCTGCTGCCCAATTCCTGGGCCAAGGCCTCCTCCCGTTCGCGAAAGGCCTCCTCCCCAAACCGTTCGAACAGCTCTCGTATGCGCATCCCCGCTCGCTGTTCAATCATATTGTCCATATCCACAAACTCTCTTTCGGTCAGCTGTGCCAACATGCGTCCCGCAGAGGTTTTTTGTGTCCCCATGAAGCCAATCAGTATAATATTATCCGTTTTTCCCATTCCTACCCCTCAACTCCCGGCCCGCTTGGTCAGCATCTATCCAAACCGGTCTCCTGCTCTTGTTCCAAGTCCGGATAAAGATGTTGTTTTTGGAAATCGCGAATCAAAGCGTCATAACGCTCCGGCTGCAAAGCATACGAGCGCGCATGTCCCGCCTCAGCAAAGACATGCATCTCCTTTTCTCCAGCTGCGGCGTCATACAGCTTTTTCTCCATCTCCAGCGGAAAAATCTCATCTCGTCCGCCGCAAATAAACAAAAGAGGCGTCCTGATCGTCGGAATCAACGCCAACGTATCCACTTCTTCCAGCGTCACACCATTCACCAACCCATAAATCCAATTCAACGGCTTCATAAACGGACGGGTCGGCATGCGAAACCATACCCGGCCTGCCGCCTCCGCTGCATCATACGCATTCGTATAGGGACAATCCACCACAGCCGCCCGCACATTGTCGGGCAGCGCATCGCTCAAGCTATACGCACCCAAATACTGCAGGGCTGTAGCCGCCCCCATTGATTCACCGTGCAAAATGATTCTCTGCTCCGGATCCTTTTGCGCTATAAAATCGATCCAGGCCGCCAGATCATGGCGTTCCTCCTGCCCGTACGCCACGGCCTTGCCTCCGCTTTTCCCATGGGCGCGCATGTCCACCATCAGGACATGGCAGCCGGCCTCATAATACGCCGGGGCAAAGCGCAGCATAATCAAGCCGGTCATTCCATAGCCATGCACCAAAATAGCAGTCTTTTTCGCATTGCCACATTCAAGATAACGCCCATAGAGTTCCGTCTCGTCAAACGACGTAATGCGGCATTCTCCCCAAGGCTTATTCTCGTAGAAATCCAGGTGCCCAGCCCCACCCATATTGCGCAGTATTTCCATACAGCGTCCGTCCTTCGCCCCCCATACACGAGTCACAGCTTGATACAACATAAAATACAGTATGGCAGCGAACAGAGCCAGTGCCGCCAGAAGAATCAAAAAAATCATACCGTCTGCCTCCCGCCCCGATCAAAATTCCACCGAGTTCTTTCTCGTATTATACAATATTCCATCCATAAAATCATCCAGTAAAGCATATCCTGACAAACACCGCCTACAACGCCCATGCAAAGAACGTCCGGCCCCGTCTATCGGCCGGACGTTCTTTCTATCAGCAGTTTAATTGGTCGTCGCCGCTTCCACCAGCCGCTCCACACAATATTTCTCACGCAGCTTTGGTTTCTCAATCTTGCCTGTGGGGTTTCTGGGAACCTTCGCAAAGATAATCTTGCGCGGCCGCTTATAGCGCGGCAATTCCATACAAAATTCCTGAATTTCTTGCTCCGTCACACAAGCCCCTTCTTTGAGCTCAATAATCGACGCAGCAATCTCCCCGAGCCGCTCATCCGGCAGCCCAATCACCGCCACATCCTTGATCGACTCATGGGCACGCAAAAAATCCTCAATCTGGACCGGATAAATGTTCTCACCGCCTGTAATTACCACATCTTTCTTGCGGTCGACAAGGAAAATAAATCCATCCTCATCCATCCGTGCCATATCCCCCGTATACAGCCAGCCATCTTTCAATATCTCATTTGTGGCCTCCGGGTTATTGTAATAGCATTTCATAACCCCCGGACCCCGCACAATCAATTCGCCGACTTTATTTGCTTCTACTGGCCGGCCATCCTCATCGACAACCATCGTCTCCCACAAATACCCCGCCTTACCGATCGCACCAACTTTATGGATATTCTCCACACCCAGATGCACACACCCAGGCCCGGTAGATTCGCTCAATCCATAGTTCGTATCATATTCATGGTGGGGAAAAACCTTCTTCCAGCGGCGAATCAGGCTGGGCGGCACCGGCTGTGCCCCGATATGCATCAAACGCCACTGGTCCAACCGATAATCCTGCAGCCTCACCTCACCCCGCTCAATCGCGTCCAGAATATCCTGCGCCCACGGCACCAACAGCCACACAATCGTAGCCTTCTCTTCTGAAACCGCCTGCAACACCCACTGAGGCTTTACCCCGCGCAAAATCACCGCTTTGCTGCCAGATAGCAGGCTGCCAAACCAGTGCATCTTAGCACCGGTATGATAGAGGGGCGGTATACACAGGAACACGTCGTCGTGCTGCTGGGCATGATGGTTCTGCTCTGTCAGGCAGGAACAGACCAAGGCATGATGGGAATGCAAAATGGCCTTCGGAAACCCCGTCGTTCCCGATGAGAAGTAGATCACAGCATCATCGTCATCCTTCAGCTCCACCGAAGGCGCCGTCGAGGAACAGTGAGCGGCCAGCAGTTCATAGTTCTCCGCATAAGCCGGCTGGTCTTCGCCTACATAGAAACAAGTTTTTATCTGATGCAAGGGAGATTTAGCTTCCTCCACCCGCTCAATAAATTCCGGCCCGAATATCAGCCCCTTGGATTCGGAAAGGGTCAAGCAATAGCGAATTTCTTCCGCAGTATAACGAAAGTTCAACGGCACAGCCAAAGCGCCGGTTTTAAGTATGCCAAAGTAAATCGGCAACCACTCCAAGCAGTTCATCAGCAAAATAGCAACCTTGTCTCCCCGGCCGATGCCCCGAGTCATCAGCAGGTTGGCAAACCGGTTTGCCTTGACGTCAAATTCCTTCCACGTCATCTCCCGGCGATAATGGCCGATCGTACTGCCTTGAATCAGGTTATATTCCCTCCAGGTAACCTCCTGACTCGGCTGGTTTTCCGGGTTAATCTCCACCAAGCTTATCTCAGAAGGATACAATCTCGCATTCTTTTCTAAAAAATCAACGATAGACATATTTCCATCCACCTCTCCCCATCTAACAAGTAAAACAACCCATCATTTTCTTCCCCACAAACCGAATGTACCATCGCCCTAGAAAAATAAAAAAGCTTTCCATCTCCAGGCAATCAATCATTGCCTAGGGACGAAAGCTAGCTTCCGCGGTACCACCCTAGTTGCGGCCAAAGCCGCCCCTTATCGGATCAAAAACATCCTGCCCTATGACGGGGGCTGCCGTATTTCCCTACAGGCCCATCCAGCCCTTCAGAAAATCCGCTCTTGAGTGTATTTACATATCTCACCGGTATTCGCTTTCACCACCCGCGAACTCTCTGCCGCCCCAAACACACCAAGGCTACCGCATGATGATATCTTTCTCTCCGTCATCGCGTTTCCTTTATCCTAGCGTATTGCACGTTAAAAGTCAAGAACAAAAACGGGCTGCAACCCCACGCGTTCAGCCCGTCTCCATGTACCTACATCCACTCGCCGTGTTTGCGCACATAAATCTTCTTAAAGACCTGCACACATATAAGATATCCGCCCAAAAGAGCAGCCAGCCAAAGCATATACACCAGCGGCAGCCGCATCATATCCAGGCCTACGCTCAAATCCGTAAAGCCGACCACCAGCGCAATCGCCGCCACAATCATCGTAGAAAACAGCAGTGGAGCCGAGGGCTTGCTTTGCAAAAACGGAACCTTCGCCGTTCGAATCATATGAATCACCAATACCTGTGAAACTGTCCCCAGCACAAACCATCCGCCCTGGAACAACGGTGCCAACTCAACCGTGTTCGCGCCAATCGCCCACCAAAGCACAGCGAAACACAGAATATCAAAAATAGAACTGAGCGGCCCCATATACGTCATAAACGACTTTATCGATTTGGTTTCCCATTTTCGCGGCTTCTTCACATATTCATTATCCACATTATCAAAAGGAATGCCCATCTGGGAAAAATCGCACAGCAGGTTCTGTGTCAAAATCTGAACCGGAAGCATAGGCAAAAACGGAAGAAAAATGCTGGCCACAATCACAGAAATCACATTCCCGAAATTTCCGCTGGCAGCCATCTTAATATATTTGATGATGTTTCCAAAGGTACGGCGCCCCTCCACCACCCCTTCCTCCAAAACCATCAAGTCCTTTTTCAGCAAGATGATATCTGCCGTCTCCTTGGCAATATCCACCGCGCTGTCCACTGAAATGCCCACATCTGCCTGCCGCAGAGCCGGCGCATCATTGATACCGTCGCCCATATAGCCCACAGTATGCCCCGCAGACTGCAATGCCCGCACCACCCGCTCCTTCTGAGAGGGCGAAAGCTTGGCAAACAAGTCGCAGGTCTTAGCCGCTTCCAGCAATTCAGCATGATCCATCTTATCAACGTCACTGCCCAGCAACAACCGCGAAGTATCCACACCCACCTTGTTGCAAACCTTAATCGCCACGCCCTCACTGTCCCCAGTCAGCACCACCGTACGCACTCCATGCTCTCGCAGCGCAGTGACTGCCGCCCGGGCGCTCTCCTTCGGCGGATCCAGGAATCCCACAAATCCCAGCAAAACCATATCCCGCTCGTCAGCAACGCTGAAACTGCCGCTGCCGGGCACTTCGTTCTTCTGGGCTACGGCGATCATACGCAGGCCCTCGTTGTTGTGCTTTTCATAGGTCTGCATCGCGATACGCCGCGTCTCATTATCCATAGGCAAAACCTGTCCCTCCAATTCAATGAAAGAACAGATCCCAATCATCTCCTCCACAGCTCCCTTGGTAATCAGTTGCGTCTTGCCTTCCCGATTCTCCAAAACCACGCTCATTCTGCGCCGGGAAAAGTCGAAGGGAATCTCATCCACCCGCACATGCTCCAAAATGCTGTCATTCAAACCATATTGCTTGGCACGGTTGATAATAGCAAGATCAATCAAGTTTTTAAGCCCGGTCTGGAAATAGCTATTCCAATACGCATGCCGCAAGATCCGCATATCATCCTCCCCGTGGAGGTTCATATATTTCTCCAATACAATCTTATCTTCCGTCAGCGTGCCGGTCTTGTCCGTGCACAGCACATCCATCTCACCAAAGGTCTGGATAGCGCCCAATGTCCGCACGATCACCTGATGCCGAGACATCGACACAGCCCCCTTGGCCAAGGTCGATGTCATAATAACAGGCAGCAATTCCGGCGTTAATCCCACTGCAATGCTGATGGAAAACAACAGAGCGCTCGGCCAATCGCCCTTAATGAGCCCGTTTATCAGGAACACCACCGGCACCATCACCAGCATCATGCGCATCAACAGCCGGCTCACAGATTCCACGCCACGCTCAAAGCTGTTTTTCGCCCGATCACCGGACAAGGTTTTCGCCATCGCGCCAAAATACGTATCATTACCTGTAGCGATCACCAAAGCCGTAGCGCTGCCGCTTACGATGTTGGTGCCCATAAAACCAATGTTATGCAGGTCTGTCAAAGCGCTGCTCTGTGCCCCCGAAAGCACGCTGAATTTCTCCACAGGGTTGGATTCGCCAGTCAGTGCCGCTTGAGCCACAAAGGTATCCTTCGTCGCCAAAAAGCGCACATCTGCCGGCAGCATGTCTCCCGCAGACAGCCAAACCACATCCCCCACAACTACTTCATCTATCGGAATCTCTAAAAGCCGCTCGTCCCGCCAAACATGGGCCTTGTTGGATATCATATCCGATAGTTTCTCAGCGGCAGCATTGGAACGTTGCCCCTGAATAAAGGCGACCATACTGGAGACGACCACCAGCACAAGAATAATAACCACCGTCACATAATCCGGCTTTGAAGAAGCGATTACGTCTGTAAAATATGTAATAATGGCAACCGCAATTAAAATCAGGTTAAACGGGTTGACTAGTGCCTCCCGTAAACGATGCAGCGCTGTATTCTTATCCCCTGTCGTAATGACGTTTTCTCCGTATTCCTCCAGCCTCTGCTCCGCTTCCTTGCTGCGCAGGCCCATCTGCGAGGAAAAGAACTTTTCCAAAAGCTCGTGAAGCGTCAAATGTGCAAGGGCATGAATCCTATCCTCTGCATCCAGCCTGTTTTGCTGAATCTGCCTTCCGCCAGTCTTTTTCTTTCTCAATTTCACTGGAATCAGTCCTTTCTACCTTAGGATTTCCCGGTGAAAATGTTTTATGGCATGAAAAAGGCCGTCCTCAGACGACACAATACAAGCAGCCTAAACAATGCTCCCACATCAAGCGCCTGCGACAATGGATAACAAACCAAAGCCCGTGTCAGCCACATTTTCACATCGAAAACTAAAACACCCCAAAAAGCCCCCAAGGTTCGCATCCATTCTCTCACATCCTTTTCACGCTAATATTTTCGATTACCAATCAACTATATCATTCGATTATCAGCAAGTCAAACCCGGCCCCCACTCCAAAGATCCCTAGCCGCCAATCCCCGCCGCTTACCCTCCCATATCCTGCAAAACGAATGTAGCGCCCAGTCCATTAAAAAAACACCGGCAGATTCGTGAGCCGGGCAGGTTCTGTCGTTTTTCAGTTAGAGCGCAGCCGAACCCAGTCGGCAATCATCGCAATAAACTCAGAGTTGGTGGGCTTGCCTTTATAGTCGGAAACAGTATAACCAAAGTATTTGTTGATGATGTCTACCCGCCCCTTGTTCCAAGCTACCTCAATGGCATGCCGCATAGCCCGCTCCACCCTAGTAGAGTTGGAATCATATTTTTCTGCAATCATAGGATACAGCTCCGTTGTCACCGCGCTGAGCAAATCCATATTCTGTATAATCAGCAAAATCGCATCCCTCAAAAACTGATATCCCTGAATATGCGGCGGCACGCCAATTTCCTGTATGATGTTCGTCACTTCCCGCTCCAAATGGTTCCCGCTTCCGGCTCCCTTTTTTTCGCCGAAGCGCACATAAAAAGCGGACTTTTCTTTACCCTCGGCGGCATTGTCCCGCAGTTCTCGTATTCGGTTGGCAAGAGAGCCCAAATCCAAAGGCTTAACAAAATAGAAATCTGCCCCCAGACTCATCACAGTTTTGGCAATCGTCTCACTCTGCATCGCGGATATCACAATAACAATCGGCTTGTTGTAAATAGCTGGATTTTTTCGTAGCCGCTCCAGCACACAAATTCCATCCAAAACCGGCATAATAATATCCAAAAGCAACACGTCAACATTAGCCGTTTCCAGATAAGCCAACGCTTCCGCACCGTCAAAAGCTTGCGTCACCACGTCAAAATCTGAATAAGAGCTGAGATACGACCGTAAGATTTCACTAAACCGAGGATTATCATCGGCAATCATGATTCGTGTTTTCAAGGCTGCATCCCCTTAAAAGCATATAAACTTATATATATTTATTATACTTTTAAATAATTGAAACGCAAGCCTTAAACTGAGATTAACCTTTCAAGGTTAAAAAATAGCGTCATTTTTTATTCACTTTGCTGTAGCATCCACTCAATATACATCCCATATCCTTGGGTAGGGTCGTTGATAAATACATGGGTCACTGCGCCAATCAATTTCCCCCCCTGCAAAATCGGGCTGCCGCTCATTCCTTGGACAATACCGCCGGTTTGCTCCAGAAGCTTAGCGTCGGTAATTTTAATGATCATCCCCTTGGGAGAAGCAGTGGTCTGCTTAGTTGCCTTCACCACCTCACACTCAAATTCCTGTATGCCCCCGGAGTCAATTGTCGACAAGATGCTGGCCTTCCCTATCCTAACCTCCTCCTGCTTGGCCACAGCTACCGGATGCGTATAAATCGGATTATGCAGTTCCTCATACATCTTCCCATAGATCCCAAATTCGTTATTTTTCTCAATGCTGCCCAAAACTTCCTGCTTCGAGGAAAAACTACCCTGCAATTCCCCCGGGTCCCCTGCCATACCCTGCCGAATATCAATGATTTCAGACGCAACAATTTCCCCGTCCTTAACCGACAGAATCTCCTGCGTATCCACATCGGTAATAGGGTGTCCTAGACTCGCATAATTCTGGCTGACCGGATCATAATAGGTCAGGGTTCCCACCCCGGCCGTACTATCCCGCACCCACATCCCCAGCTTATATTTAGCCTCATAAGCATCATAGACCGGTGTCAGGTTGAAGTGCATCGTTTCCTGATTGCGGGAAATCTCAACTACAAACTCCCGGCTGCCCATTTCATTTATAATTTCCGAAAGATGGGCCGCATCCTCAATGGTCTCACCGTTGGCCGCCTCGATGATATCCCCAGGCTTCAGCCCAGCCTCTAAGGCCGGGTTGCGCGTCTGCCCGTTGGAATCAATCACATCGGATGTGCCCACCAACAGCGCGCCCTTTGTATACAGCGCAACACCAATCGACTGCCCCCCCACCACCACAGCTTTCTCTTCGTTGGTCAAAATATCAATCTGCTTAATGGGAATACCCAATATGCTGATTTCAATCTTCTCCTGCGATACAGGGGAGGTCACATCCTCTAAGCTCTGATCCTGCCCGCTGCTGACAGTGCTGTCATTCTCGTAAGACGCCTTGGCAAAAAATGGAATATCCAAGCTTCCTAGAGCCGCAGTTCTGTTCTCCGCCACAATCTGCGAAGGCAAGCTCCTCAACATCTGTATATCAGGATTAAAATTTATCAACAAAAAAAGGACGACAAAAATAACGCCGATCCACCGTTTTCTACGCATAAAACACCCTCCGCAAATTCATTTGCTATTAGTTTTTTCTATAGGCGTTTTTTTATCCTCAACAATAATTCTTAGTCTTGACAATAAATAGCAATAAAAAAGAGCACTAAAAATGTCCCGACAAGCTTGTCGAGACATTTCTTTTCGTCAAATCAGAAACAAAATTCACTTCTTTAATATTATGTAGTACCATCAAACGATTTTGAAAGGAGACCACCATGCGATTAAACCGAAGCAGCCTAAGCACCCTAGATCGTATGCGGATGCAGCAAAACACCCAGCAGTTCCGCTCGAATTTTCGTCGTCTGGGGAAAATGCAAAGGCAGCGAGCCATCAGCTACCTAAACGAAGCGCGGCTGCGTTTCCCCACCCTCTACCTGCTTATTCCCGAAATACAAGACCTCGACTTATTCAGCCACTTAAACCTGCGCAACCTGTCTGCCTTAAAACTTTGCGCTCAATTCGCAGACAACCAGGCGCTGCAATCCAAGCTGAATTCCCTGTCCGCCGATGATAAAAATGCCCGGCCGGCAGCATTGAAATGGATTCTCCAAACCGGCGCGGAAGCAGACGGGCTAAGCCATGAATACGATCAAATCCTAGACGCCAGCACAGCCATGCTAACCCCTATCTCCAAAGAAAACAGCTTGCTGCCCCAGGTAGCCGATTTGGTGTTCACGCGCCACCGAAAAGGGGCCTACCTCCACGATCTGGTGTGGGGCTTCTTCCAGTCGGCCAATCCGGAAACCCTCAAGCTTCTAGCCGAACATCTTCTGTCCCGCAACCCCGAAGAGGCGGAGTTCGCACAAAAGCTTCTAAACCTCCTGCCTCTGGAAAACCAAGGCGCTGCCCATCCTCGGCAGCTATACGCCCAATACAAAGTCTGGCTGCAGGAGAATCTCCCCTATCTCTACTATACCGGGGAAAGTATGCAATACTCCAGCCGCCCCCAAGCCTTTCGGGTGAACCTCGATGCCAAATACCTGCATAAAAAAATATCCCCCGTAACCGGCAACCCCGTCATACCGCCCAACGCCTCGGAGGAGTCGTTGCTCCAGCGTTTCCACGAAGCCGAGGAATCCGACCAGAAGATCCTCGCAGCCTATTCCCTAAAGCTGCACAAAAGTGATGTCGATCGTTGGAAAGCGTGGCTGGAAAAACAGACGCAGCAACAGCTTCTGGAAGCAAAATCAAATCAGGAGGGCGCGTTATGATTGTTATTGCAGGTCAGGCCGCAGACAAAAGCGCCCTGCTATCATCTGTTCCGGAACAAAGCGTAGAACGGGAAATATTGAACATATTGCTGGACAGCCCACAAACATATTCCTACGATTCCCATGAACAACTGGAATTTGAATTGACGTTACGCCGAGAGATTGTTGCCGCCTCCAAAGAGCTAAGCGCCAGCCGCCTGGCCTTTCGGGTATTTCGCGAATCTTTCTGCAACCCTGCCTACTGGCGGCGCACCAATGACGGCGGATTCACCTTACAACCCGGCGTATCCCCCAGTGCCGCCATCCAGGATATCTTCCAAAACAGCAATCTCTATGGCACCGAATGTGCCACAGCCATGATGATTGTCTATTTTGGCGCCCTGGCTAAAGTTTACGGACCGTCTCGCTTCGACAGGCTATTCCCCCAAATCGTTCTCATGAACTGGAGCAGCATTCCGCCCCTCCTCCAGGAAGTGGGCTGGATGCGAAAAGCCAATGACTATCTACCAGCCGACAGACGCTATATCAAAAACCCCGATGTCAATCCCGCAACCCCCTATCTCCAAGGAGAAAATCTAATCGATCTGGGTAATGGCCGTTATTATGGTCACGGAATGGGCATCCAAACCGCAGACACCGTCATTCGCATTCTTAATCAAAACCGCAAAGAGGGAGCCACACGCTCCGCCTATCTGATGGATTCCGCAGGCCGTCCAGATTTTAAAAAGCTTTTCAAAAACATGCGCTAATCAAAAAAACGCTGCAAAAAGAGAACGCTTAGTTATTACTGAGCGTTCTCTTTTTGCAGCTGGAAATCCTGGTGTTCGCGCCCGCCCTTACTCCTCTGCTTCTCTCCAGAAAATCTCCAAACCGTCTTGCTCAGACCTGCTGATCTCTATCTGGCAATCCGTGGCACACAGGGTTTCCCCAGTTCTCAGATAAAGCCAAACTCTATACACCCCGGGGTTTAAATTGCTGGCGTTCAACATCACGCCAAATCCAGAATTATCGTAATCCTGACCGTCCGCTATATGTGCCGTCACATCCTCGCGAATATAGGTGTCCGTTTCATATTGCCAAGCTTCCGTATCCGATGCCAGAATGAAATAAGCATGCTTGTATAACGATTGCTGCCCTTCCATCACGCCCCAGCCCCGAACGTCCAGGAACGCCCCCCGGATCAACTCTATGCTATCGATCTGCGCCCTGCTGCCCGGCCGCTCCTGCATAGCCGTCATGTCTACTGCAACCGGCTGCTCCATATGGAACCAGATCAAAGAACGGTTTGCCGCACTGGCAAACAAGCCGGCACGGGCTAGAATCACACACAATACCATTGCAAGGGCTGTCACAACGCAAGCTGTAACGACAAAAGCCCGATTGCTTTTCTCCACTGTTTTTTCCATACCCAACTCCTATAAATACGCTGTAAAGTTCAATATAAAGTATATGAAATCTTCATACAGCAACAATGCGCTATACCCAACGCAAAATGCTGTCACCACCCATTTTCGAATGCGGACAGATCGCGAAACGTCAGCTGTCAAGGCTTCCCCTTCCATTGCAAGCTGCTCCTTCCCCTCCATCAGCCTCTGCAGCGCATACGTGCAGGCCAATGCCAAACCCGCAATCACACACAGATAATAGCGGGTCTGAAAGCCGCCCATATAGCCCGACACATACTGGAATTGCAGATAAGCCCGCAGTCCCTGCACAAGAGAAGCCGCCAGCAATCCAGCATAAACAAATAGCCCCACGCTGCGCATAGCCGAGTTTTTACGGCTTTTTTGCTGGCCTTTCTTTGGGATCAGCAACAACAACGGCAAAACCCACAAACCCAACAATGCGATGCGTTCCCAAGTAAAAGGCGACATCCCCTTCAACAAAGACACATGGGAAGCAATGCCCGTCCAGGTCTCGAAATAGTTCTTACTATAATAAGCTGCGTATTGTGCCACAGTCATACTAACCCGCTCCGCCGGCGGAACATAGAAAAACGACTCATGATAATGCTCTAGGTTCAGATTGCTCAAGGAAGGCTGAATAGACCCCACCTGCCTATATACAACCACCAGATAAGCCAAAATCAGCACATACAACGGCACTGTAAGCAAAAATTGCTTCGAAATCAAGAAGCGCAAGTTGCGTTCCTTAATCAGCAAATAGAGCAACATTGCCGCTACCATCACCAACACCACTAAAGCAGCGGTTAGTTTCGAGAAAAAAATCAGAAATATCCCCGAAGCGATTAATAGATAAGTCTTGAAGTCTCTCGTTCCCTCCAAAAAACGCAGCAGCCCCAATACTAATATAGGGAACGCCAAAAAAGAGAGAGCGTCGTTGTTTACACCGGCGCAGTTATATACCAGCATAGGAACCGACACGCAGGTAACAGCATAGAACAAATGCAGCGCAATCGATTTTTTAATCCGACTGTATCCAATATAAAACGTCAGCACCATCCCGACTGCACAAATCGCTAGGCTAAACACACGCAATTGAAAGAGGTTTACCAGAATCTGATCGCCTTGAATAGCAACGCCGCCGGACAGCCGCATAATATGATAATAAAGCGGCGGATGCCCGAGGTAGTTCGTCGTGTTCGGATTTTCGACATAAACCTTAATCCTGTCTTCATTGGCATGAGAAAGCGGCTGCCCGCTGACGTCCTTCAATTCTCTAAGCGCAGTCATCTCTTTAAAATCAGGAATAATATCGCCGGTTTTCTCCAGCGTGGCTATATAGGCAACATGCCGCGATTCATCGGGGAATCGGGCAACATTGTCCATATAGTAAAACCCCTTTGCCACAAAAAACAAGAGCATCACCACATAGATTAAAACGATTATAACGTTTGTTTTCTTTTTCAGATTCACCGGCACAGTTGCCCCTCCTCAACATCAATCAAATTATTGTAAATAATATAAGAGCTTCATCGACAGGTTCGGGTTATAATAGGGGTCTTCGGCCTGCAAATACTCCTGCCATACCCTGCGAAATTCAGCCAAGTCCAGTATAAGCTGCTGGGTTCTATCCACATCTCCCCGATAGGCCTTCCACTCCTGGTAACACAACTCCGCAAACGGTGTGAACACAGTCCGATACCCCAACGCTATCACTTTCAGACAAAGATCAGCGCCCTGAAACGCTAGGGCATATCCCTCCCCAAAACCGCCCGCAGCCTGAAACACACTGCGACGCACCATGAGGCAGTCCTTGGACACGGCGCTCACGTTCTGAACGATATGGGTACGAGCCGAATAACCGATCTGGTCCTCCTGCATAAACTCAAAAGCCCGCTCCGCCCCTCTCTCCATGCCCACCACCAATCCGCAGTGTCCCACCAATCCATCCGGATAATAGAGCTTGCCGCCAGTCACGCCTACATCATCGCGCAGAGAATAAGCCAACATCTCCTCCAGCCAATTACTGCTTTGAACCATAGCATTAGCAGTCAAAAACAGCAAATAATCGCCCTTTGCCTGTTGGGCAGCCGCATTGTTGATTGGGGAATAGCCGGCCTTTCCGTCCTGTCCGCGCACAACGCCTACGCCTCTGTCCGCAAGCTTGCCATAAAAATCGGCCTCGGCTGCATTTTGCCCACCGGCTGTCGCAACGATAATCTCATAGTTTCGGTAACTTGTCCCAGCCAACGATTCCAAACATCTCTCCAGCTTTTCAAGGTCGCCCTCATCCCAAACAATCACAGAAACCCGTGGGTTAGACTCGAGCTGATAGATGCTGCGGTAGAAACCATAGCCAACTCCATGCTCCACTTGTGCAACCCGCCCCATCCTGTGCAGATGATCGGCAATCGCTTTTCTGGCATTTTCATAGGCATAAGGCTTGGCCGTGCTGGCCTGGGCCACAGACGTGGGATGACAGCGCCAATGGTACAAAACTTTAGGAATATGCACTACGGAATTCGCCTGCTCCGTTGCGCGCAAAATCAGGTCATAATCCTGCGAGCCGTCATACTCCGGCCGAAACCCCCCAACTTTCAGAATCAACTCCTGCTTCGCCACAAATAAATGACAGATATAATTACAGCTACGCAGCATGTCCGGGCTCCAGTCCGGCTTAAAATGCGGCTCAAACCGCTGCTTCAAATCCTTTTCAAATTTATCCTCATCCGAATAAAGTACATCGGGCCGGTCATGCTCGTTGATAGCCTTCACAAGCTCGTATAGAGCGTAGCTGGGCAGCACATCATCATGATCCAACAGCGCAACATATTCTCCCTTTGCCAAAGCCAGAGCCGCATTGCTGTTCCCTGAAATGCCCCGATTCTCCCCCAACATCCTATAAACAATCCGATCATATTTACGCAAGGTTTCCTCAAGATACGGTGCGCTGCTTCCGCCGTCGGCGACGCACAGCTCCCAGTTATCATAAGTCTGCGCATAAACCGACTGGATCATCTCCTCCAGCATCAAGCGGTCCGTATTATAGGTAGGCACTAAAATACTGATAAGCGGTCGATACGCAAATTTTCTTGAAGCGATACGCTGCTCGCGCAGTTCGTCTCTGCCCGGTTCATGCCGCCGAGCCCACGCATCATAATCCTCCATCCCTAAATCCTGAAAATCCTTGTTCAGAAACCGAAGCTTTTCCCGGCGCAGCTTCTTCGAAAACAACAGCCTCATGCTGCTTATCCGGCGTATCTTAAAACAGCGCAGCGAAAACACCGTAGGAATCGAACCCACATCCACCCGCAGCGCCTTCACATCCTGCTCCAGATAGATCAGGGTTTCATGTTTCTCCCCGTCCAGCCAACCAAGGTTTCTGGCTGTCCCTTCGCCCATCCCCTTCCCAAAGTCCGGATACAAACGGATCATCAGCGGCACCACACAATCGCCCGACCAACTAAACCGATGCCAGCCCTTCTTGAGAGGCCAAAAGTGCATAAAATTGGGGTCCCTCGTCACACTTTCATATTGGCTATCCCCGACTTTATTCAAGCCGGCAACCATTTCCAGTGCCACAGGCCCCTTCTTCTTTCTTTGCAACTGGCGGTATGCATAATAGCGTCCTACCGTATTTTTACGCAGCCAACCGACCAACGCGCGCAACGGCGACAGTATCCGCCAGGTCGACGACGACATAATATCAGACATATCGCTGTAGAGATTGTAATTTTCACTCTGCATATCCGAAAGTTCCGATTCCAGCTCCTCTACATACTGGGCCACCATGGCCATCCGAGCTTTCATAGCGTCAAGCTGCTGCTTCAGTATTTTGGGGTCATCTGTGTCCTCGCTCCAATCAGTCTTCAAAGCCTGCTCTTTCCATTCCTGGTGTCGTTCCCGTATGTCTTCATTCTTTTCGCTATATTCTTTGCGCCGCTCATCCCCCACAACCTTACGGCCGCTCTTTTTATCAATCATTCTTCCCCTCATAACCATCTTTTATATTCGGCCTGCAAAGCCCATCTCTTCAACCCTAACTGTCAGTATAATAAAACCTGCCCCAAAATACAACCGTAAGTTGAAAGCTGCATCAGAATCTGTTCGTCAAAAAAAGGGCCGTCCACTCTGGAACGGCCAAATTAAAGGGGGGTCTCAATGTATTGTGAGGTCATTTATAGTATTGGCCGCTTCCAGGTTTTTATACAAGAATTTAAAATTATTTCAAAAAGTTTAAATCCATAAGCCGAATTTCCACGTCCCTCTCCCTGCCGTTCCTCCAGATTTTCAAATGCAACCTATCCCCAACTTCCATTTCCTCGCAAGCCACAGCCAGAGATTCCGTCGTCATGCCTAGATGCTCTTCATCGGCAATAATGATATCACCTATCCGCAGGCCATATTTTTTTGCGGCAGAACCAGCATAAACCTCGCTGACATACAAGCCGCGCGCCACCTCATATTCATCGGCAAGCCTCTCGTCAATATAGCGCAGAGCAACGCCTATCCCCGGCCACTGAACCTGCCCATCCGCTATCAAGCGCTCCGCCACCGACAGCGCCACATCCACCGGAACAGCCGACGCCTGATCCGAGGCGTCCTCCCCTACCCCCGGCCATTCGCCGCTGGCGCGCAGCAAGCCAAAGATCTCCCCTGCCGAGTTTAAAGCCGGCGCTCCTGCCAGGCCGCTCTTATAGGGAATGTCCGTCAGACATAAGCTTATATCCTGTCCATCATAATTGAGATACGTATCCGGCCCGCTGACAACACCCTGGTAAATCACCGGAGAAAGGGTGGCTCTGCAAGGGTCCGCAACCGCGATAATCCGATCTCCCATAGCTGCCGTTGCTTCCAAATTTACCTCCGCAGGCATAAAAATTCCTTCGTCTAAAGCGTCCGGCTCCAGCTTCAGCACAACAACACCCGTTACATGATCGCTGCCCACAACCGAACTCTTTGCCCGATATCCGCCGGCTAATTCCACATACACATGCTTGGCTCCGGAAACAGCGGCGCTCTGCGTGAGTATATACCCGTCGGCATTGAGCACAAGGCCTGTCCCTCGGGAAACCTCATTGCGGTGGTCAAACAACCCAAGCTCCGCTGCCAAGCCCGCTTTGTCCTGCCTGCTAACGCCCACCACCGACACCACCGAATTCAGCGCATCGGCCATCGCGCCCTCCCGGAGCAAGCTCCCGCCCTCCTCCCGCTCAGCCTGTTGCGTATCATCCTTCGCTGCAGAAGAGAGTAGGTCCTGCTCTGCGTAAAAGTCCCCGCAGGCCGCTTCATAGTCAATTTGCCCTTGGGAAAACACCTCTACCGTTTCCTCCGGCAGCATCGAGGGCGACGGCATCGTCTCCAAGGCAATCCGAGCAACTGCCTTAGAAGGTTCTGCCTCTACCGCGCCGCTTCTGGCAGAGGCGCTCAAAACCGCAGGCAGAATCCAGAAAACCGCCGCCGCCAGCAGCAAAGCCGACAAAATGGTATAGATCACACTTTGCCATGCATGCCGCCGTTTTTCTTCCTGTATGGTTTCAAAATCCTGAAATTCATTTTTCATGGCTTTGCCTCCCCAAGTTTGATGGCCTATCTCAAATCCACAATCGTTACGCCGTCTTCCCCTTCTCCGTACCGGCCCAGCCGATACGACTTCACATGAGGATGGTTCTTCAAAAAGCTCTGTACGCCATTGCGCAACACCCCGGTCCCTTTCCCATGCACAATGCGCACCTGAGTATGCCCGCTGCGCACTGCGTCGTCCAGATAGCGGTCTATGTTGAGCAGCGCCTCATCCAGCGTCTGCATACGCACATGCAACTCCTGAGGCACTGCCTCCAGCCGAAAAGAATACTGGCTCTTTGCCGGGGCGCTCTGGGGCTTCTTTTTCTTGGTCAAGCGCAAATCCCTGATATTTACACCCATTTTCAATGCGCCAGCCTGTACAAACAAATCCCCTTTCTCGTCCGGCCGGGTTAAAACAGTTCCTTCCGCGTCCACGCTCAAAATACGCACGCTCTGTCCCTTGTCTAGGGTGTCTGGCGGCTGCGACGTATCCTCCACGCCCACCAGCTTAGGCGCATATTCCAATGATTTTCTATCCAGTTCCCGGGCCAGCTGTCCAGCTTTCTCCCGGCCCGTCCCTTTCTTCGCCAGCTCCTTCATATCATATAAAATACTTCGTGCTTCCCGGCTGGCCTTGTCCATCGTCTCCTTGGCTTCCTGCTTGCCCTTCTCCAACAGCGCGCGGTACTGCTGCTCTACAGCCTGCGCCCGCGCCTTCGAGTCTCGCAGCGCCTGCTCGCTCTCCTGCCGCAACACCTGCGCTTGTTCCATGGCAGTCTGTGCCGCCATCTGCTGCTGCTGTGCGTTTCTCAGCGCTTCTTCAAAGCGCGCGTCATCCATCGATACATATTCCTTGGCCCGCTCAATGATCATCGAATCAAGTCCCAAGCGCCGGGAAATCTCAAAGGCGTTGCTATAACCCGGAATTCCCATCATCAGCCGGAAAGTAGGCCGCAAGGTCTCAATGTCAAATTCCATAGAGGCGTTCTCGATATGATCTTTAGTCAAAGCATATTCTTTCAGTTCGCTGTAGTGGGTAGTAGCCGCCAGCGTTGTCCGCCGCTGCATCAATTCATCCAATATCGCCATAGCCAAAGCCGCGCCCTCGGTAGGGTCTGTTCCCGCGCCTAGCTCGTCCAGCAAAACTAAAGCATTCTCATCCGCCCCATCGATAATCTCCACCAAATTGCTCATATGGGAAGAAAACGTGCTCAACGACTGTTCAATACTCTGCTCATCACCAATGTCCGCAAACACCCGCCCAAATACAGCCAGCTTCGAACCAAGCTTCGCCGGCACCTGCATACCTGCCTGGGCCATCAGCGTCAAAAGGCCGATGGTTTTCAAAGTCACAGTCTTGCCGCCGGTATTCGGCCCGGTAATCAAAAGCCCCCGAATTGTCTCCCCTCCAAACGCCACATCAATCGGCACCACCTCATCTAGAGGAATCAAGGGATGACAAGCCCCCTTCAAGTCGATCACGCCATCCTCGTTCATAGAGGGCTCGCTGCACCGGCGACTCTTGGCATATTGTGCCTTCGCGAAGATCAGGTCCAATTCTGCCAGAATATGCAGGTTGTCAGCAAGCTCCTGGGCAACCGGAGCAATCATGTTGGTAATCTCCGTCAAAATCCGCTCAATTTCCGCCTCCTCGGCAGCTATCAAAAGCTTCAGCTCGTTGTTGATCTCCACCACTGCCATCGGCTCAATAAACAGGGTCGAGCCGCTGGCCGACTGGTCGTGCAGCATGCCCGGCACAGATTGCCGCGCTTCCTGCCGCACCGGTATGACAAAGCGCCCATTGCGCAGGGTAATGATAGGCTCTTGAAGATATTTCTGATAGGCCGGAGAATGAATCATGCTGTTCAGCTTGTCCCGCACCCGCTCATGGGCGCGACGTATCTTGCGCCGAATATCCGCCAAAGCCGCCGATGCAGAATCCGCCATCTCTTCTTCGGAAAGAATGCTGTTATAAATGCGTTCCTCAATATCGGGATACAATGCCAAAGCCGCCGATAAATGGTAGAGAATTCCTTCCCCTTCCGCAAAATAACGGCGTACCTCCCGAGCAATCTTCATACAGCGCCGAATTTTCAAAAGCTCTCCCATCGATAAAACCGACGCCAGCTTCCCCCGGGAAAGGATGTTGCGCACATCCGGGAAATCCGAAACCGGGGAATACCCGCTTTTATACAACATCGCCACAGCATCCCCAGTCTCCTGCTGCAGCCGCATCACTTTATCAAAATCATACGCAGGCGTCAGCGAAGCGCACAAGGCCTTCCCCATCGTAGAAGCCGCCAGCTCTGCCAACATGGCACGCACCGCGTCAAATTCCAAGGTCTTCAATTCCCGCATAAATCTTTTCTCTCCAAATATTCAAAGCCCTGCAAAAAAACACGGCATTGCAGGGCCCCCATTTCAAAAAACGGCATACATATGCCTAAGCAACGAAAAGCCGCGCTAAATTTTGTTGGTAACCTTCCGATCCTTTTCCAAACGCAGCCCATGAGCAGCACCAGAATTCGCCCCAGACGACGGCTTCTGCAGTTCCCGCAGTTCTTCACGCAGATATTTATTTTTTTCCTGCAAAAGCAAATTCTCTTCCTGCGCCTTAAAAAGTTCGTCCGCAATATTGGCCGCCGCCAATACGGATGTCATGCTGGTACTGAGAATAAAATAGTTCTTTTTTAGCTCGCCTATCTTCCCATCCACATAAGCGGCAACCCGGCGCATATATTCTTCGGTCTCATAGCCGGACATGGTGTATTCTTTGCCGGCAATTTTTACAACTGTCTTTTTCTTTTCCATGTTCCGCCCTGCTCTCCATTTTCTATTATTATATAAGACTACTGCCCATTATTCAATCCGCTTGAGGAAAAAACCTCCCATCAACCAAAATAAGGGTGGAATCTGCTGCCCCAATCCTGCCTATTATGCGTCCGTCCTGCTCATCGATAAGCCTGCCGCCATTCCCATGCAGGAATATTCCCGTAAGCAGAGCCAACAAAAAGGAATATTTCCCGAAACTTGGGAAATATTCCTTCTCTTGCTCCGCCTTCACCTATCTCCCAAGGGCGACACACCCATACCGTCGCCGCTTCAGCTTCTCAGCTTCGCATCGTAATTCTCTTCCAAAACGGTCAGAATCGTCTGCATTTCCCCGGCAATATCCTCGTCGCTCAGCGTCCGCTCCATCGAACGAAACACCAACGAATAGGCAAGGCTTTTATACTGCGCTCCAATTTTTTCATCGGTATAGACATCAAACAGCACCACCGATTCCAAAAGCTTCCCGCCAGCCCTCCTCATGTCCCGCACAACATCCCCATTGCGCACATCCGACCCAACCACAATGGCCAAATCCCGCTCAATCCCTGGGTATTTCGGCAGCGGCACAAAGGTCTTGTCCTGGTTTCCCAGTTCAAAAACCACCTTCAGATAAATCTCCGCCACATAGACTCTCCCCCCATGCCCCAGTCTTTCTGCCGTTTCCGGGTGTATCTCGCCCAAATATCCTAGGGTTATCTCGGGATTTCCCGCCAAGCCAATACGCGCAAAGCGTCCGGGATGGTAGTAGGGCAACTCCTGCATAGCAGCGCCGCCTTCATACAGCGTCTCAATGCAGCAGGC
>JBMNTQ010000015.1:0-20684 GCA_050945815.1 Christensenellales bacterium | reverse complement strand
ACTGATGATCGGCTTTTTTCGCTTTTTATGGTACAATGAATATTGAATCAAGATGAAAACTGTGCTTCATATCAGGTATCGCTGTTAAGCCTCTATTAGAGCTAAGGCTCGAAGTCCTCCATATAAAATGATTTTTTATTAATTATTAAATTTGGAGGTGCAAAATGCAAATTATTAATATGACTCAATTGAATCAAACTCAGATAACTCAAGCCGCACAAATCCTTAGGGACAGCATTCCGATCGGATGGCCTACGCTCAAGGATGCATTGGATGAGATTCAAGAACGATTAATACCTGAAAACACCATGCTCGCTGCTGTTGAGGAGGATATTGTACTTGGATGGGGTGGAATACTCTCCCCGGTATACAATGGCAATGTTTTTGAACTTCATCCGTTAGCAGTCCGTAGCGATAGACGTAAACAAGGTGTCGGCAGAGCCATTGTGATTGCTCTGGAAGATGCGGCGAAGCAACAAGGCGGATTAACAATCTATCTTGGGGCAGATGATGAAAAAGAAGAGGGGGAAACATCCTTTGCTAATGTAGATTTGTATGAGAATCTACCGAAACGGATTGAGACCTTTAATCCGGGCACACACCAGTCGGGCTTTTACATGAAGCTCGGATATAAGATCATCGGTATTATGCCTGATGCAAACGGCGTAGGTAAGCCCGATATCATTTTTGGTAAACGACTGTAGCAACATCTATTTTGTCAACGTTAAACACCAGCGTGACACTGGACTCAAATTCGCAAGCGGCTTTCGTGGTTTGCGAATTTTTTTGCCCAAAATTGGCGTCATCTGAATAGTCAAAGCATTACACGAAGCTCGTAACCGCATGAAGTTGCGAGCTTTTCCTTTTATCTTCATCAAGTTGCAAACCACTTATAAGCGCACTTGCCGAAGAAAGCTTGGAATTATAATCAAGATGCGCATAGATGTTTGCAGTCGTTTGCCGTTTTGGAGTGCGCGCGCTATTTGGGGGCGCCCTATCCTGCGTAGGGGCTTTTTATCTACTCCTTCCTTCCACTCTATCAGCCTGTCAAGCTGCTGCATCAGTTGCCCGTTAATACGCGCCTGTACGGCGTTGGTTGCACACCTGACTATCCTCTGCCAGCTTATGCCGCTCGTTACATGCTTCCCTTTAAATGTAGCCACGCACCTATAGTTTAGTATATGATAATAGTTGGAATACTTACACGATGGAATCCTCGTACACACGGCGCTCACTCCATCCGAATCCCTTGCCCACTCAGCCGAGATCGGCTTATTCTACATTTTGACAAAACAGGAGGTATGCTCATGCTTCAAATAAAAAACATTCTAAAACGCTATACCACCGGCGAACTGGTGCAAGAGGCCCTAGACGATGTCAGCCTGAACCTGCGCAATAGCGAATTCGTAGCCGTCCTAGGCCCCAGCGGTTCCGGCAAAACTACACTGCTGAACATCATCGGCGGCCTCGACCAATACGACGAAGGAGACCTGATCATCAACGGAGTCTCTACCAAAAAATATAAAGACCGGGATTGGGATGCCTACCGCAACCATTCCATCGGTTTTGTTTTCCAAAGCTACAACTTAATTCCCCATCAATCGGTTCTGGCAAATGTAGAGCTTGCCCTCACGATTTCCGGCGTTTCCCGAAGTGCACGCAAAAAACGCGCCAAGGAATCCTTAACGGCAGTCGGCTTGGGTGCCCACATCCATAAAAAACCAAACCAACTGTCCGGCGGCCAAATGCAGCGAGTAGCCATTGCCCGAGCCCTCATCAACAATCCGGATATTCTGCTAGCCGACGAACCCACCGGCGCCCTGGATAGCGAAACCAGCATTCAGGTAATGGAGCTGTTAAAAGAAGTAGCCAAGGATCGTCTGGTCATCATGGTTACCCACAACCCGGAGCTAGCCGATCGATATGCCACTCGGGTTGTCAAGCTGCGAGACGGCAAAGTCATCGACGATTCCGACCCCTATTCCATCGACAGCAAAAGCTTAGCACAGCAACAGCAGCGGCGCATGGGCAAAGCCTCCATGTCCTTCCTCACGTCCCTTTCGCTCAGCTTCAATAATTTATGGACAAAAAGAGGCCGAACTTTCCTAACCTCCTTTGCCGGCTCCATCGGCATCATTGGCATTTCACTGATCCTTGCCCTGTCCAACGGCGTAAATTCCTATATCACAGACATCCAGCGCGAGACCATGACCTCCTACCCAATCACCATCGACGCACAAACATTCGACTTTAGCAACGTCATGGACAGCGGGGGCACCATGGGACAAATTGAAAAAGAAATCGACCACGATCTCGGTGCTATCTATTCCGACAGCACCAATTTGGAAATAGCCAGCCAGTTTACCACCAGCCTCACACAAAACAACTTGACGGAATTCAAAAAGTATCTAGACGATCCAAATGTCGAAATCCAGCAATACCTCGGTGAAAACGGAGTAATCTATTCCTACGATGTTGCGTTCGACGTGTTCGCCCTCAACCCCGATGGCGACCTAATCGACACCAGCGACAACGCCTTTTCAAGCGACCCTTCCGCATCCGAAAGTCCCGGCCCGTTCGGGGATATGCAAAGCAGCATGATGAACATGATGGAAAGCGCTCCTATGGGCTCCATGTTCTCCTCCGACACCTTCGAGGAACTCCTGCCCGGCTCTGCCGGCAGCCTGATCAGTACAGTAACGGCAGACAGCTACGAGCTCCTCTCCGGCATGTGGCCTCAAAGCTACGACCAAGTGGTGCTGATCTTAGACAAAAACAACGAAATCCCCACCACCGCCCTCTACTCCCTTGGGCTGCTGCCCGAAAAAGAGTATGACGCCATCATGCAAAGTATGGAAAGCGGCGAGGAGTTCGTAGCCCAAACCTATCGCTGGAGTTACACCGACATACTGGGCAAAGAATTCTACCTAATCCCCTCCTGCGACTACTATGTCGAAAATGAATCAGGTCTTTTTGATTATATGGGCGACGACCAGTTCTTCCTGGATCGCTTGGTAGACGATACCCTCACGCTAAAAATCTCCGGCATCATCCGTCCAAAGCCAGGCGCAGCAAACGCAACCTTAACCAGCGCAGTCGGCTATACCCATGCCCTGACCAACCACATCATCGACTATTCAAACAGCAGCGCCGTCGTAACCGCCCAGCAGGCCGACCCAGATATCAGCATTTTAAACGGCATGACCTTTGAGCCGTCAGACGATGCTGAAAAAATTGCCGATACCAAAGGATATATCGCAAGCTTAGGAGTCTCCGACAAAGCCGCCCTTTGGAAAAGCATGGCCGCAGGCGCCTATCCAAACAATCCCGAAGCCCTGCTGGCCATACAATCGATGGATGAAATACAGCTTACAGCCATGATGGATCAGTTCATGGAAGCACCCGACGATGAAGTCCTCCTGATGATTTACGACAGCTATATCTCCCCCGGCAGCTACGACAACAACATGACCGCATTTGGCTTTGTCAGCCTGGATGCGCCGTCATCCATCAGCATTTACGTAGACACCTTCGAAGACAAGGATTCTCTGGCGGCCAGCATCACCACCTACAACACGATGGTCTCGGAAGAGAACCAGATCACCTATACAGACTTTGTCGCCATGATGACCTCCTCCATCACCACCATCATCAACGTAATTTCCTATGTGCTGATCGCCTTTGTAGCCGTCTCCTTGGTGGTATCTTCTATTATGATCGGCATCATCACCTACATCTCCGTTCTAGAACGCACCAAGGAAATCGGCATCCTCCGTGCCGTCGGCGCCTCCAAGCGCAATATTTCCGAGGTGTTCAACGCCGAAACCATCATCATCGGCCTATTCGCCGGGCTGCTGGGTATCGCCATCTCTGCCCTGATACTCATCCCCGGCAATGCGCTCATCCATAGCCTGATCGAAACCAATGCCGTCAACGCAAGCCTACCCCCTTTAAGCGCCGCCATTCTAGTCGCACTCAGCATCCTCCTAACTCTGCTGGGTGGGCTGATTCCGGCGAAAAAGGCAGCCAAGAAAGATCCTGTAACAGCCCTCCGAACCGAATAAAAACTCTCTCCGTTAAAAAGCCGGTAAAGCTGGGATCAACCCTGGCTTCTCCGGCTTTTCCATTTCACAGCAAGGTAGCTCTCTCAAATCCACCCCCTGTTTTCATTATTATTTACCTCTGATCCTCCATTTCCTATCCCTATTCGATAAATTCCTCCCCTTTTTCTTAACTAGTGAAGATTAACTAGAACTTCCCAGTTAAATTACCCCAATTTGTGGTATAATTCCCTTATGCAAACTTGGTAATAAAGTACCTATAGAAAGGAATGGATAGAATGTCACCTCGAACATTTACAAAAGCCTGTGCCGTGGTTTTCGCACTAACTCTTATCTTGGCGCTGTTCGGCGGAACTCTTGCCTTTGCCGAAGAGGGCATCGCAACCGAAACGGAGCTGCGCAGTGCCGTTGCCAGCGCAGAAACAAACAGCACCCTCTCCATCACTGGAAACATTACCTTAACCGATACTTTGGAAATTCCCCAATCCCTTACGCTGGAATTAAATGGCCATACCATTTCCGGCTCCGACCCCGGCAGTGTCAATACTGTTATAAAGGTGGTTGACGAGGCGGCGCTCACCATCCAAAGCTCAGCTCCCGGCGGAAAGATCCGCACGACCGATCTGGGCACAAACCCTTGCGTCGTTTGGGTGGATCATGGAAGCCTCCTCCTAAAAAGCGGCACCATTACCTCCGAAGGAACGACCAAGACTTCCCAGGCTGTCAAGCTTGGAGCGAACGCAGTCTTTACCATGCAAGGAGGCAGCGTAACAACAGTAGCTGAAAACTCCGGCTTTAGCATGGCTGTCAATATTCTAAGCTCCGGCGCCGTATTCAACATGCAAGGCGGCTCAATCGATTGCGCCAAGGGCAATGCTATTGCCTTGCGTCTCGGAACCACCCTCAACCTGTCTGGCGGATCGGTCAGCGGCTCCGATGCTCGCGCGGTAATCAGCGGCTCCATGGGCGCCGCATATCTGAATATCTCCGGCGGCACCATAACAGCCAACGGCAGCAACGATGCGCTGGGGCCCGGCCAAAACAATACGACTACCATCTCCGGTAATGCAATCATAAACGGTTCGGTCAAAGCGCTCAACAGTACGCTGACCATCTCCGGCGGCACCTTAAACGATACCTTGCAAGGAAGTGCGCGCACCACCATAACCGGCGGCGCCTTCGCTCACGACCCTAGCCAGTATATCTCCGGCGACGACACGCTGCTGGCCGCCTTCACCCTCGGAAGCACCACGCAATACATAGCCGGCGGCCATGCCGCCCTCAACGAGAAAGCCGCGGCCGCCCAAGCAGGCGATACCATCGAAGTTCTCCGCGGCAGCGCCAATCTGACCATCGATACCGACGGCATCCTCGTCAAAAACTCCGGAGAAGATGCCATCCTGCTAAATGAGCGCACCATGCAGCCTGGAGAAGAATGGGTCACCCACAGTCTCTGCATCCCTGGAGACGACTGGGAATACAACGACACCCACCACTGGAAAACCTGTACCATCGATGGCTCTCCGATTCCGGAAACCATTGAAGCCCATGTTTACGGTGATTGGGTCATCACCAAAGCCCCTACTTTAACCCAAGAGGGCAGCCAGGAAAGGGTGTGCAGCGTATGCGGCTACACACAAGTCTCTATCCTTCCAAAGCTAGTGGCCTACCCAATCCAAGAGGGAGCCGACAGCACCTGGACAAAGGGCAGCGATGGTCTTTCCTTTATCGTGGATGCAGACTATAGCCTGTTTTCCGGTGTTGAAGTAAATGGCAATCTGCTGGATGAAGAAGACTACACAGTCGAGCCGGGCAGCACCATCGTCACGCTAAAAGCCGACTATCTGGCCTCCCTGCCTGCCGGCACATACAGCCTGACCATCCTGTTCGCCGACGGCTTCGTCGACACCAGTTTCGGAATAGCTCAAGCGGAAGTCTCTCCCACGCCGCTTTCTTCCCCCTCGCCTTCTCCAACCGCGGCCAACACCGACGGTAGCATCTCCCCCAAAACAGGGCATGCTTCCTCACTGTGGTTATGGGTCGCTGTTTTAGCTATTCTAGCAGGCAGTTCCATCGTTATCCTTCGGCTGAAGAAATCATCGAAAAGCTGATTTTATCGCCAAACAACGCATACACTCAAGTTTCTGTTTCTACCCGCAAAGCCTGTAGGAATACATCCCTGCAGGCTTTTTCTCTGCGGGCGAATTCAAGCAAACCAACTCCCCTATCCCTCAGCTTGCCCGTCCTCCCCCGCCGCTTTCCTTCCCACAGCTACTCCTGGATAATTTTATGTTGTCCCCAACCTACTATTCATCAATTTTTGTTTGACAAAATCAAATCCAGCAGGTATACTAGTCTTGATATTTCGTATTATGTTTAATTAGTTCACGGATTGTAAGTCAACTGATTACATGTTTGATTTACGCCCGTGAATTTTTGTATCGAACGATTTTTATCGAACGAAATATAATAATTATAGGAGGTGCCATGGATGAATAGTGGTACAGTTAAATGGTTCAATGCGGAAAAAGGATTTGGTTTCATTGCCAACGATGACGGAAGCGAAGATGTCTTTGTACATTTCTCCGCCATTGTAAGCACCGGCTACAAAAGCCTTAGTGAAAATCAAAGGGTAACCTTTGATGTCGAACCCGACCCGAAAGACAGCAGCAAGCTCCGAGCAGTCAATGTTCAGCCTGCCTAAACCAAGCGACAAAAGCCATTCCGTAAGGGAATGGCTTTTTCTCTCCCACAAAACACCAACAGACTCTACTTTTCCTGGTTTTGAAAAGCGCCATCGCCGAGGTCGCCCCGCACATCTCAAAAACCAAACAACCCTTGAAGTCACTGGCATTCCAGCTTTCTTCAAGGGTTGTTCTGTCATAGCAAAGTAATCGTGATGATCCGGGTTTACATAGAAGGCAACGTTGTTCATACTTTAGCCGAGGAAGAATACGGCGTAAACTATCAAGAGCTATGCAGACGCTACCAGGAAACAAACGAAAGACTGTCAGAGTTGGAGACAAAGCGTCAGCAGCGTGAAAACCGTGCTCTTGCCATTGGCGGTATGCTCTTTAAGTTACATAAGTACGATGGATTTTCGATAAACTTTAACAAAAAACTCTGGAATGCGACGATTGACTCTATAACGGTCTATGCAGATGGGAGGCTTGTGTTTCATTTCAAAGAGGGGAAAAAGGTACAGTTAGGGATTAATTCCTCCGTCTCAATAAGGACGCAGCATTCAGCACAATGGTCACGACTAGCAGGATCATCGAAACAATAGACACCGCCCCCGTCGTATCCATCAAGGCCGACCAATCCCCAATTTGCACCAGATAGTCATTGTAGTACTGTTGCAGCAACAAGGCGATGGAGCAGGCGCTGAAGCTGAAAAATATATAGAATACGCCTCCGCGATCAGACAGCTTTTCTGCCCGCATCAAACTGATGATGGGCAGAATCCAAGCAATCAAGCCTAACACAAAACTTCCAGATTTAATAATCCAAACATATACTGTGCCTCCCTCATGCGAAAAATACCGTTATTTGATTATATCAAATAACGGTATCAGATGCCTAATGCTACCAAAAAATATACAGCCATTCGCTGCGAGTAAAAAAATATCGCACACCATCAAAAGACAGTGCGCGATATTGTGAGCGGCGACTCGCCGCTGGTTGCGGGGGCAGGATTTGAACCTACGACCTCCGGGTTATGAGCCCGACGAGCTACCGGACTGCTCCACCCCGCGATGTTCTGCCTCAATGGGCACTAATACATTATATGAAATATCTCTCCATTCGTCAAGTCCTTTTTTCCTTTTCATACTATCCCTTGCGAATCATAGCAAACTTGCTTGCTAAATCCCCCATACACATCCTATTCTAGCAAATGTGCAACCAGCCTCCACAGGGCTCCTGCCCTCCGTGCAACATAGCTCTTGCCCAACCAACCGCCAACAGAGTTTGAAGCTGAAACTCCGCCGGTCCTTCCATAGCCCCAGCCGGCCATCTCTTCTCCTCCCAAATCCCTTACGCCACCTCTTGCCCCTTCCCGATGTCCACGCCCAGCCTCCCCTGCCGCAATCCTGCACAAGCCCCCTGCCCAACCGCTCCGTTTCGGCAAGAGGGCTTTCGTTTATATACCAAGAACCCTCCGCTATCTTTTCATACCCCTGCTACCCGGCTGGACGAGGTCAATCCCGCGGCTGCACAGCGGACAATCCGCCGCCTCATAGGATTCCACATTCACAGAAAGAATTGCCTCCGTACGATAGCCAAGCTCCGCCTTCCCATCGCTTCGGTCCACAATCACCCCAACGCCCACACTCTCAGCCCCCATACCCCGCACCAACTCAATCACCTCTTTTACCGACCCGCCGGTGGTAATCACGTCCTCAACCACCAACACCCGACTGTTCGGCTCCACAGTAAATCCCCGCCGCATGGCCATCTTCCCATCCTGCCGTTCGGCAAAAATATTGCGTACGCCCAGCGCCCTGGAGACCTCATAGGACATAATAATCCCCCCAACCGCCGGCCCTACCACTATATCCACGCCGCAATCTGCAAAACGCCGCGCCAACTCTCCGCACAACAACTCGCTGTACTTCGGGTATTCAAACAGCTTCGCACACTGCATATACCGATCGCTGTGCCGCCCCGAGGTTAAAAGAAAGTGCCCCTCCCGCAAAACCCCAATCTCCCTAAATATCTCCAGAACTCTCTCTTTTGCTATCATCATCCTCATCCTCTCCTGTCGCGCTTATTCCAGTCCGCCCACCAATTCGTTCACATCCTCCAGCCCATGCAAACGCATGTATGCGCCAATCTCATCCCGTATCCGCAGCCAAGCCAAAGGATCCCCAATCCCCGCCGTTCCCACCATCACACACCGAGCGCCGCACAACATAAACGCTACCGCATCCTCACCGCTCATAATACCGCCCATACCGATAATCGGGATAGACACCGCACGATATACCGTATGCACCATATGCAGGGCAACCGGCAACACCGCCGGGCCAGATAATCCCCCGGTCCGATTGGCCAGTATCGGCCGCCGGCGATGCACATCCACCGCCATGCCGGTCAGTGTGTTGATCAAGGACACAGCGTCCGCGCCCCCAGCCTGAGCCGCCTGGGCCGTCGCAGCAATATCCGATGTGTTGGGCGAAAGTTTTACCATCAACGGTTTTTTGCAAAACGGGCGTACCTGCCGAGTAATCGACAAAACACCGTCCGGGCTGCTGCCAAAAGCTAGGCAGCCCTCCTTAACATTGGGGCAGGAAACATTCAGTTCAATCATATCGATGCCGTCCGCAGCAGACAAAGCCTCCACAACGGCGCAATATTCCTCCGCCGTCCCCCCCGCCACATTGGCAATAATGCTGGTCCCAAGGGCACGCACGCCGGGCAGCACATCCCTCAAAAACACCTCCAGCCCCGGGTTTTGCAAGCCGATGCTATTGAGTATGCCGCTGCTGGTTTCCGCAATCCTGGGCGGCGGGTTGCCGGCCTTTGGAGCCAGGCTGACAGCCTTCAGCGCCACGCCCCCCAACTGCCCCACATCAAAATAACTGCGGTATTCCTCTCCAAAGCCAAAGGTGCCGGAAGCGGCAATCACTGGGTTTTTGAACTCCACGCCGCAAACTGAAACGCCCATCTTCATTCGAAAACCACCTCCGCCAAATCCAACACCGGCCCATCCACACACACCCGCGCATAGACAGCCGCGCCCTCCGCAGCCGTCTTGCAAGCACACGCCCTGCATGCCCCCACGCCGCAGCCCATACGCTGCTCCAGCGAAATCTGGCCCCGCACCCCATGGGCTATGCGCTGTAGTGCCGCCAACATAGGCGTAGGCCCGCATGCCAATATAAAATCCGGCCTTCTCGTCCTAAGCTCCTGTTCAACGACGTCCGCAATATAGCCGCAATAGCCCAGCGCCCCGTCCTCGCAAGCAGGCAAAACCTCGCTGCAAAGCTTCTCAAAGTCCCGGGTTTGATAGGCACATTCAACGCTTTTATAGCCCAAAAACGCGGTAAACTCCACACCCTTAAAATACGCAGCAGCAAACTTCAGCGGTGCAATGCCTGCGCCGCCGCCCACCAGCCAAACATCCTTCGCCCCATCCGGCAAAGAAAACCCGCGGCCAACCGGGCCCACATAATCCAGCCCAGTCCCCGCAGGCAACTGCGACAGCTCTCTGGTTCCTTCGCCGGCCACCTGATACACCAGCTCCAACCACCGATCACCCGCATTATTCACGCTGATCGGCCGCCGAAGCAACATCTCCCGCCGGCCAGGTATTTGAATGTGTATAAACTGCCCCGGCCAGCAAGGCAGCGTCTCTGCGCGCTCCAGCCGCATAAAGTAAATTTCCCGGGCAATTTCGACATTTTTAAGTATTTTTCCCACACTCATTTTCCCCTGCGCCCCTTTCTGCCCGCTCAAAGATGCGAGCAAATATCCTCCCGCATCCGCTCCGCTTCCTTCCGGGCAGCACTGCTATAATCAAGCCCGGCATATCTCTCCTTTTGATGAGCGCACAAAAGCGAACGGGAAGCATTAACAATGGCCCCTTCCCCGTTTTCATCAAACAGCCCGGCCAAATCCTTGCCCGTCGCCCCCTGGGCGCCATAGCCCGGCACCAGGAAAAAAACGCCGTCCATCTGTTCACGCAAACGCTGGCCCTGCTCCGGATAGGTCGCACCCACCACAGCGCCAACGGCACTATAGCCATAGTCTCCCAGCAAGCCGCTGCCCCACTCCTTAACATAGCCTCCCATGATTTCATAAATAGGCCGCCCGCCGCAAATCAAGTCCTGCAATTCACCAGAAGAAGGGTTCGAGGTCTTAACCAGCACAAAAATCCCCTTATCCCATTGCACACACTGCTCCACAAAAGGAAGCACGCCATCGCTGCCCAAATAAGGGTTCACCGTCAAAAAATCCATAGGAAACGCCCGATCAGCCTTGCCGATCAGCGATGTTTCTCCTAAGTAGGCAGCCGCATAGCTGCTTGCAGTCGCCCCAATGTCGTTGCGCTTCCCATCGCCGACAACCACCAACCCCTTGTCGGCTGCATAACGGGCTGTCTCATAAAGCGCCTGCATCCCCGGCACAGAATACATCTCATAATAAGCAGCCTGCAGCTTTACAGCCGGCACAATGTCGCAAAGGGCGTCCACCAGGCCCCTATTATACTGCAAAATAGCCCAAGCCGCCGCCGCAAATCCGCCTTCTTTGGGCTGCATACTATCCGGCAAATATTCGATTCGCGTATCCAGCCCCAAAACAGTCGGATTACCCTTGCTCTTAATCCTATCCATCAGCCGATCCACTATCATATCTGCGCCTCCCCGTTCCGGTACGAAGCTTTGCCCTCAAGCAACGTCCACATCACTCTCCCATAAACCTCCTGCCCAAAAAATGGGTTGTTTTTCCCTTTCGAAACCCAATCCTTGGGCGACAGCACAAAGGGGGTCTCTAGGTCCGCCGCCGCAATGTCCGCAACCGCCCCCGGCTGTAAAACGCCGCCGGGAATCCCTACAATATCCGCCGGCATAGCAGACATCCGCTGAATCAGTTGCGACAACGCCATATATCCGTTCTTTACCAAATTCGTGTAGCTCAAGGCAAAAGCCGATTCAAAGCCAGATATCCCCGGTGCCGCCAAGTCAAATTCCACCTGCTTTTCGTCCTGATGATGCGGCGCATGATCCGTAGCAATACAGTCGATCACCCCTTGGGCAAGCGCCTGGCGTATCGCTTCTCGATCCTCTCGGGCACGCAGCGGCGGGTTAACCTTGGCATGGGTGTCATAGCCCTCCACCAGCTCCTCACAGCCCGCAATATAGTGCGGCGCAGTCTCACAGGTTACCCGTACCCCCTGCTCCTTATAAAAGCGGATGATCTCCACTCCGCCCCGGGTAGAAACATGACAAATATGCACCGGCACATCATAGGTTTGTGCCAGGATACAATCCCGGGCAATCATCGTCTCCTCCGCCGCACGGGTATTCGGCCTAAGCCCTAATCTCGTAGACAGATAGCTTTCATTCATCACGCCGCCATACACCAAGCTCACGTCCTCCTCATGGGCCATGATCAAAGCGCCAAAGCTCTTGGCATACAAAAGTGCCTGCCTCATCAGATTCCCATCCAAAATAGGCCGCCCGTCATCAGAAAAAGCCACCGCTCCCGCCGAAAGCATGTCCCCCATCTCGGCCAAAGCTTCCCCCTTCATCTCCTTGGAAACAGCGCCGATCGGATACACCCTGCAATAGCCGGCTTCCCTTGCCCGCTGGAGAATATAGCGCACTTCTTCCGCGTTGTCGGTTACCGGGCGGGTGTTGGCCATACAGCAAACCGCAGTAAAGCCGCCCTTCGCCGCCGCTCGGGTCCCGCTGTCAATGTCCTCCTTATATTCATAGCCCGGCTCGCGCAAGTGGCAATGCAGGTCTACCAGCCCCGGAAACAAATGCAAGCCCGCCGCATCGAGTGTTGCCGCGCCCTCACAGTCAATCCCCTCGCCCATCTGGGCAATCCTGCCGTTTTCCACCAAAATATCCATCTGTCCGCTTCGCCCCTTCGGGTTCACCACCCGACCGCCGCGAATCAAAAGCCTCATACCTGCCCCCTCCTCGTATACAAAAACAACAACGCCATCCGAACCGCCACGCCGTTCATCACCTGTTCATTGATCACAGACTGCGGCGCATCCGCCACATCCGACATCATCTCCACCCCCCGGTTTATCGGCCCCGGGTGCATAATTAAGGCATCCGGTTTCGCCAAGCGCATGGTTTCCTGCCCGATTCCGAAAAACCGCGCGTATTCTCGAACAGTGGGGAAAAGCCCGTTCTGTTGCCGTTCCTTCTGAATACGCAGCGCCATCACAGCGTCGGCGTCCGCCACGGCCTCCTCAAGGCTGCCTGCCACATGCGCCCCGGTCTTCCCAATCTCCATAGGCATGAGGGTAGACGGCGCAAACAGCCGCACCGAAGCACCCATAGCCAACAGCCCCCAGATGTTGCTACGCACCACCCGGCTATGGGCAATGTCTCCCACAATCGCCACCTTCAGTCCGTCGATTTTCCCCTTTTTCTCCTGTATAGTAAACAGATCCAACAGCGCCTGAGTAGGATGCTCGTTCATGCCGTCTCCGGCGTTGATCACCGACGCTTGCACATGTCTGGCAAGCAGGTGCGGCGCCCCGGCCATAGGGTGGCGGATGATAATCACGTCCGTTCCCATCATATCCAATGTCCTGCCGGTATCGATCAGGGTCTCCCCCTTAGACACACTAGACGCAGCAGCCGCAATGTTTGCAGACGCTGCGCTCATATATTTACTGGCCAGCTCAAACGACATTCTGGTACGGGTGCTGTTTTCATAAAAAAGCGTCACCACAGATTTGCCCTGCAAATGCGGCGTCTTTTTGTTGTTCTGGGTGAGCACATGCTTCAAAATCTTAGCATTGTGCAAAATCTCTCCAATCTCCTCAGCAGTCATATCCTGCAATCCCAATAAATCCTTGCGCGTCCACGCCATTGCTTTCCTTCCCTTCCTAAAATTAGCTGAAAAAAGAGAACGGCCTAACCGTTCTCTCTGGCTTTCCATACCATTCAAAAGGGGAAATCCCTCTCCCCCCATCGGCAGAAAAAGGAAATACCACCCGCAGCGCAGCTCTCGTTGCGGGCACGCCCGTGCCTCCATCATGCATCTCCTTCAAAAAAAACATATTCTGCCTGCTCCATTCTTTTATAAAAAACTCCAGCGCTATCTCTCCATAATCACAACCCGCTCATCCCCGTCAATCTCCTTCACATGTACAGCAATAAACTCGTCTTTGCTGGTAGGCGCGTTCTTGCCCACATAGTCCGCCCGAACGGGCAGCTCCCGATGTCCTCGGTCCACCAGCACCGCAAAGCGAATCGCCTGCGGCCTGCCCAGGTCAATCAGCGCGTCCATCGCCGCCCGTACCGTACGCCCGGTGTATAATACATCATCCACGAGAATCAGGGTTTTCCCGTTAATCGGAAACGGCACGTCCGTACCATTGATGACGGGATGCTCACTCAAAGTAGACAGATCATCCCGGTAGAGAGTGATGTCCAATATCCCCAGCGGAACCTTCTCGCCGCTCACTTCAAAGATAATATCCCTGATACGCTGGGCCAGGGGAACGCCCCGCCGTTGAATGCCAATCAGTGCCAAATCTTCGGTGCCGTCATTCTTCTCAATGATTTCGTGGGCAATCCGATACAACGCCCGACTGATGGCGCCCTCGTCCATAATAATCGCTTTCGCCCGCATCCGACTCCTCACTTTCCGCCAACTAGTTGGCTCCTACACACAAAAAAAACACTTTGCCCGTTGAAAGATCCTGCGCGGCAAAGCGTTGAGTAATTGCTCAATCTGAATGAAAACCCCTACACCTTACCAGCCTCACAGGACCGATTTAAAGGCACCGATTCATTTGTTTGAAGTATAGCACAGCTTTGATAACCTGTCCATACCTTTCTTCCCGCCCATCCGAGCCAAGCCATCCATAAAGCCGCCTATCCGGCAGTGAATCAAACAAAAAATCTGGCCCAATCGCGCCTGCTGCCCTTATGAAAAAAGATAACTCGTCATCGACAACGACCCCATCATACAATGGCCATTATAGATGGATATCGTATCCTCCTGGTCGGAAGCTCCAAGGACATACAAGATCGGGTTAAAATGGTCCGGCATAGGCACAGCCAATTCTGCTATTTGGCCCAAGCTCGAATAATTCATAATCGTCTCATGATCTCTGTTTTTAATAGTCTCTTTTATAAAATCATCAAACTCATACGCCCAATCAAAGCCCTTGTCCGCCATGCCCCAATCCACCATTCGAAGATTATGCACAATATTCCCGCTACCCAATAAAAGAACGCCTTCATCTCTCAACGATTTTAACTCTCTGCCAATCTGATAATGAACCTCCGGCGATGCCGCAGCATCAATACTTATCTGAAAAACAGGGATATCCCGCTTAGGATACATATGGACAAGCACCGACCAAGTGCCATGATCAATGCCCCAAGAATGATCAAACACAGCCGGCTTGCTAATCAGTTTTTTTGCCTGTTCAGCAAGCTTTGGATTGCCGGGAATCGTATATTGAACCTCATACAACTCCTTAGGAAATCCATACATATCATAGATAGTTTTGGGGTTTTCCTCGTTCATAATCTTTGTGCCCTTCGTATACCAATGGGCTGAAATTGATACGATGGATACAGGCTTTTCTATGTTCTTCGCCATTTCCCGCCAGTTCCTCGTATCGTGGTTATCTTCAATCGCATTCATCGGGGAACCATGTCCTACAAATATCACAGGCATTCTAGACATATCTCAACCTCCGTTTTCCCCATCTCTTTGCTGCCCAATCCATCCCTGCCAATCGGCAACCAACAGCTTTCCCGCCCATTTTTATCTCCTAACTCAAGCGCCTCAAGAAAAACCCTCCCGCGCCGCCTTTTTGCGTATCAAATCCAGCGCATGTTGAAAATCCGCCGGCGCCGCAGCATGAAACTCCATCCACTCACCGGTATAAGGATGGCTAAACTCCAGCCTGTGCGCGTGCAGCGCCTGGCTCGACAGCCCATAGTCCTCCCGGCCGCCATACAGCGTATCCCCGATGATCGGATGCTGAATATAGCTCATATGTACGCGAATCTGGTGGGTGCGCCCGGTCTTCAAAGAAATATCCAGCAAACAAGCGCTGCCAAAACGCTCCAAAACCCGAAATTCCGTAATAGCCTCCCGGCCGCCCTCCCGCAGCACAGCCATCTTCTTGCGCTCCTTTGGATGCCGCCCGATAGGCGCGTCGACAATGCCCCCATCCTCCTTGATGTTATCCTGCACCAAGGCAAAATAGCTGCGCCCCATAGCACGCGACTTCAACTGCGCCGCAAGGCTCCTGTGCGCCTCATCGCATTTTGCCACCACCAACAGCCCCGAGGTATTCTTGTCCAGCCGATGCACGATCCCCGGCCGCAATTCCCCGTTAATGCCGGACAGCTGCATACAGTACAACAAAGCATTAACCAGCGTACCGTCCCGGTTCCCAGCCGCCGGGTGCACCACCATCCCCTTAGGCTTATTAACAACGGCAAGCATACGATCCTCGTAGACAATGTCTAAAGCGATGTCCTGCGCCTCAAGGTTACTCTCGCGCGGAGCAGGAATCAAGACATCGATTCTCTGCCCGGTCTTCAAGCGGTAGTTCGCCCGCCGCGGCTTGTCCTCGACGCATACACAAGAACGCGCCAGCAGGTTCTGCACAAAGGAACGGGTATGCCCCAACTCCCGCGCCAAAAACACGTCCAGCCGCTCACCGTCCTCCCTCGCCACCAATCTCTCACGCCTGTCCATTTTCTCCACCGTCTTTTACGCCGTCTCGAGCAACAATCGTCGGCTTGCCTCGCCTGCGTTCCAAAAACACGAGGTAGATAATCAGCAAAGCCGCACCCACCGTTACAAATATATCCGCCACATTGAAGATATAAAATCTCACAAATGCAAATTCAAAAAAGTCCCGCACATACCCCAAAACAGCCCGGTCAATAAGGTTCCCCAGCCCACCGGCAATAATCAGGCTAATAGAAAGCCGCACCAGCATCGGGTTGTTCCTGTTACGCAGCAGATAAAAAGCCCCAACCCCGCAAACCAACAGCGCCACAATGGCCAACAGCCACTGCATATTCTGTAAAATCCCAAATGCAGCCCCATAGTTTTTAACATAAGTCAGGTTCAAAAAGCCTGGTATCAAAAGCTGTGTCGTCCCCGGGAACTGCAGCATATTTGTGAAAACCATTTTGGATAGTTGGTCTACAACAACTCCGCCAATAATAAGCGCAATTTCAAGCATATTCGCCTCCTTGAAAGAATCCCCTTGCCATTATAGCATAGTTTTGCTTCAGCCTAGCAATTTTATTTCCAGTCTTCCTGCAGGCTGCCCTCAGTTCGTACCTACCCTCCCCCTATCTCTCCAGGTTTTCGCTTATAATAAAAGCAACCCGCCGCTTGCATCCTAACTTCATGCCATGCCGGGTTGCCCTTTACTCGCTTCGCCCAATATCCACGAAAAATTATCAGTTTTTCGCCCTCTTCATCCTTGCATCAGCTTGGAAGACTCCATCATCTTCCCGTCATACGGGCTCTGGAAAATCAACCAATAGCCCTTTCCATTTTCTTCAATATATGTTTCCCCGCGCCCAATGTTACCTACAGGATAGCCAGGCACAGCATAGCAGCGCGCTTTAAGGGTTTCCCGTTCATAAATCTCCCCCAATATATAATAGCGCTCCGCAGTGCCTGGATAATAAACCTTCTTCCACCGGGATTGGGGCCATTTTTTTATGAAAATATCATATTCATCATCGCTGCGGCTTCCCTTGCCCGTTGTCTCCTCCTGGCCTTTTCCAGAGCTCTCATACCCCTCATTCTTCACACCTAGCTCACCGCTCGGCAAAGGTTCTGCATCACCCTTGCCGGCCGCCTTCGCTTTCGGCGCTTCCTTCGCCTTTTCTAATTGGGTGCCTGTTTCCTGGTTTTCTGCCGCCACCTCTATGGCAGGCTTAGGCCTAGGCGTTGTAATTTCCCCTAATTTAGCCTGATCCGCCGTATGTTCTCCCGCGCGCTCGCTTTTCTTTTTCAGCTTTCTCTCCACGCTCTGCCGGGCCAATCCCCAATCGAAGGGCTGAGTCTCGCCCTTCATTAAAAAATCCCATTCTTTTCCGTCTGCAACCAAAGCAAATCCCGAAAACCCTTTAATATCCTCATCAATCTGGCCCCTCGACACGCTCAACGTATCCTTCGGCCCCGCTACAGGCAACGCCACAAACACTTGGGGTCTTTTAAACAACAAAAGCTTCCATTTCCCCGCATGATCCATGCTTTTAGCGTTGACGCCAATAGTAATCCGATTATCCTTTTGCTCCACTGCAAGCACGCCGCCGCCTTCTCGTCCCTTCAACACTATGTACTTATTATAATAAAGCGCACTCATTGAAAACCACCTCTTAGCCCTTAATACTACAGCATATGCCAAAGGTAGCCCACTGTTTCCCAATTGAGTGGAATCCGCAGTCTTAATGCATAAACTCCTTCACTTCATCCAAGGAAATAGAATCATGCAACGCAAGGTTAATGCCATTTCCCACAATTCTCGCGGCGTCCTCCACAATCACATCGATCTCTTTAGGCGTCACCACCATCTCCCCGCTGTCCTGCGCCAACACCTTGCCGGCAGCGTCCTCAATTCTCTGCTCCTGTCCGCCAATTCCCAATTCTTCGACCAAGCTGCCCATAGCATCCACCGCAATGGTATATGCATAGGAAACCATCGGCACGCCTATAGCAATCACCGGCACCCCCAATTCCTGCCTATTGATAGACTTACGCTTGTTGCCCACACCCGCCCCGGGGCTGATGCCCGCGTCGCTGATCTGCACCGTCGTGCTGATGTTGCTGGTCCGGCGGGCAGCCAAAGAATCCACCACCACCAGCGCACAAGGCTGCACCCGCTCCACCACCCCTTTGATGATCTCCTGGGTCTCAATGCCCGTAATGCCCAAAACCCCCGGCTTTAAAGCGCAAATCGGCCGCAAACGTTCGTCAATCTGCTCCGGCAAAAATTCAAAAATATGCCGGGTCACCATAACCTTGCTCACCGCCCGCGGCCCCAAAGAGTCCGGCGTCATGTCACTGTTCCCCAGCCCCACCACCATCACAACATCCCCCTTGCCCATCCGGGGTAGAACTGCGCGAATCTCCCGCGCCAAGATCTCCATCAACTGCCGCTCATACTCCGAATCTCGCTCCCTCATTCTTTTCGCCTCAATGGTCACATAGTTCCCCTGAGCCTTACCCAAGGCTTCCTCCCCAGCCCGGCTGATAATCTTCACGCGGCTGACCGGTATCTCCCCCGGCTCCGTAAAAGATTCAACGCCATCTATATCCTTGCCGTAAATTTCCCTCGCTTCGGCCGCAAGGTCTGTGCGAATCGCCCTCATCGCCCTATCTCCTTTCCGTAATCTGAACTTGTCCTTCCATTATTCTGCGTGAGCGTCTAAAATGCTATACTCAAGCAGCTTATAAGAAAAATACTAATAAAAAAACCTTGCCACTTTGGCCTATTCGTGATAATATATCATTTGTTAATGAATAAAATCAGGGAGTGAATGGTTTGCCGAATATTAAATCCGCAAAGAAGAGGGTTGCTGTTTCCCAAAAACAAGCTTTAGAAAACACCATAATCAAATCGGTTATGAAAACCAATATCAAAAAGTTCCAGGTTGCGGAAGGCGAAGACGCTCAGGCTTCCTTCAAAACCGCTGTAAAATCTGTGGACAAAGCCGTTGCCAAAGGCGTCATCCATAAAAATGCCGCCAACCGTAAAAAGTCCCAGTTGGCAAAACAGCTCTCCGCAAAATAGCGGTATGGCTTTGGCCGTCTCTTACATAAAAATTTGGCCCCATTCGTTGTGGGGCCTTTTTTGTATGCCATCAGAATCCAAATTTTAAACCCGCTGTCTATCCGTTTTTCTTCGCATATTCAATCATTTTCTTAACCATCAATCCGCCAATCGGGCCGCCTTCCTCGCCATTCTGGCGGGAACTTAGGTCACCTTTATAATGGTCGTTATACTCCTTGGTAAATTGCACGCGCCCCAACTCCTCAGCGCATTCCATTTTCAGCCGGTTCAAAAAATCGCGGCTCTCAGGAACCATAGGTTTCTTAGGTTTCGACATTTCACTTCCGCTCCTATCATTTTAATTTCACTCTTAGTTTTATTCTATAAAGAAAATTTATGTGGTGTAATCCTTTCATACTTTTCCATTTTTTAATTTAAAGCGCCGGTCATGAATCGCTGCCTCGTGCACATACAGCCTGCGCAATAATACGGCCTTCCTTGAAAAAAATCCGCGGTTGGCATATAATAATAGCGTTTTATAGGCAGGCACTGCCCGCCAATTTATCCAGCAAAGGTCGTAATCGATATGAATCACAAAAATACCATTCCCGATACAGCCCGCACCTGGGTCGAAATCGATCTTGCCGCCCTGAAAAGCAACCTCGGCGTTGCCAAACAAACCGGCAAAAAGGTGATGTGCGTAGTCAAAGCCAACGCCTATGGCCACGGCGCCATACCAGTATCCCGTTTTTTGGAAGCCAACGGAGCCGACGCTCTTGCCGTCTCCTGCATAGAAGAAGCCATAGAACTGCGTGACGCCGGAATCTCGCTTCCCCTGCTCATACTGGGGCCTTGTCCGGCCTCCCTTGCCCAACTGCTGGCCGACCGCCGCATCATCCAAACGGTAACCGGGTATGAAGCGGCAGCGGCGCTAAGCCGTGAAGCGGAACAGGCAAACGTTGTCCTGCCTGTCCACATCAAAATCGACACCGGCATGTCCCGCCTGGGCATTCAGTGCCAACGCGAACAGGACCTGCCCGCTGCCGCATTGGAAGCTCAGCAAATTGCAGCCTTGACCAATCTGCGCAGCGACGGCATTTTTACCCACCTGTCCTCAGCAGACACGCCCGAACAAAAAGATTATACCGTAAAACAATTGC
>JBMNTQ010000014.1:0-20835 GCA_050945815.1 Christensenellales bacterium | reverse complement strand
GGATTAAGGTTCCCTTTAACAAAATTTACAGCCGTTACTTTACAAAATACGACAACCTGGCGCAAAACGACATTTATCAGGATATAACCGGCTTTCCGCTGCGAAACGCGGATGGGACAGTTGGCTGCATAGTTGTGATGTTTATGACCACAGGGATTTACCACTCGCGGCTTGATGCGATGAAAGCCGCCGAGTATATGAAAAGGCGCTGGTACGATCCTTTTAATATTGACGAAATTGCTCGCGCAGCCGGGCTAAGCCCCCATTATCTCACCCGCCTGTTCAAAAAATATACAGGCATGACACCATATAGCTATTATCAGGATATAAAAGTTGAAAAAATAAAGGAAGCGCTGAGCGATACCAGCCAAAGTATAAGCGAGGCTTTTTTATCATGCGGTGTTGATTACAATGGTCGCTTTGCTGAAATTTTTAGAAAAAAAACCGGTATGACGCCGTCTGAATACAGGAAATCCTTAAAAGCGGAAGAACGCACACAAGTAAAGAGCCAAAATGCAGCCGATCACGCCCCGCTGCACGCAGCGGCCCCGCTTTCTTCGCATACCTGGTCTGTACCTGAGTCGGAAGAGTTGCTCTTTGAAGTCGCGGCGATCCTGCCCTTGCCTGTGCAGATATTCAAACCAAGCGGCGATCTTGTTTACATCAATGAAGCCGTGCTCAGCATGTGGAATATTCTGGACGCTTCGCAGGTTATGGGGCGATACAATTTGCTCAACGATACTTTCCTCAATGACCAATTGGGGTTTAAGGATTGTATTACAAAGGCGCTTCAGGGAGAAACGGTTCTGATCTATGATGCAAAGATCTCCCTTGAGCAGTTGTGGGAGCGGTATAAGACGCGAAGCGATGTTTACGATATTGAATCGCTTTATATGGATATATTGAATTTTCCCATTTATAATATCCATGGGGACATGATCTATATGGTGAGCGTCTTTTTTACTCGAAGGGTTTATAAGGGCCGGCCAGATATTGTAAAAGCCAAAGAATATATCGAAAATAGTTACCTTGAGGACTTCGACATGGGCAAGTTTTCTAAAGCCATGGGTATTAGCCCGTCCCATCTCATCCGCCTTTTCAAAAAACATACAGGGACAACCCCCTATAGCTATTATCAGCGGATCAAGGTAAACCAGCTGAAAAAAGCGCTGCAGGACCAAACAATCAGCATCGCCGAAGCATTTGCTGCCTGCGGGCTTGCGTATTCGGGCAGCTTTGCCAGAGTTTTTAAAGAGCAGGCAGGAATGACGCCCTCCCAATATCGAAAATCCTTCATTTGATAAAACACATTGCATTTTATGCCGCAGCCTATGGGTTGCGGCATTTTTCGAGCAATAATTTAACTAAAGTGAGCGATGACTCATCTATAAAATGGAGATGCCCCCGTGTAGTATGGATTTAACGAAACAATCTTGTATCAAAGGGGGTGAAGCCTTTGAACTACAGTAAAGAGCAGGAACATCTTGTTCGGGAACTTAGACGAATGGAGATGGAAATGAAAGAGAATGAGGAGGTGAAACAACTTTTCATAGGAAGGCTCAAACTGCTGACGGAAAACGCGGGCATGTTTTCGGATGTGTTCGACAGTCTGCCTTTTCCCATGGCGCTCTTTAAAAAGGGCGGGGAGCTTGTTATGGCAAACCGTGCGCTTATTGACAAAACAGGGGGTACGGCGGATGATTTTTTGGGCGGCAAAATGAACCTCCTGAGCCGTATGACAGATGAAAATTTTTCAGTGCTTGAGGCTACGGAGGATACCTTCCTTGGTAAAACAACGCTGCTTCGCAAGCTTGTTTGCCCATTGACCATGTTTTGCCGCGACGAAAGCAGAACTGTTTCAAACGCCTATAAGAACGCGGTGTTTTTCCCTGTGGCGAATGTGCAGGGTCATATCACAACCGGCGCAGTCATGCTGATGAAATAACCAATAGGCCTAGACAATCATAACAGCGCGCAGACAAAGCGCAGCAAACCAATCATAAATTTGAGGTGATTTAAATGTTAAGGCGTATTTTATCCTGTGTATTCATAATAGCGCTGATGCTTATGGCGTTTGTTGGAAAAGCATATGCCCAGACGATGGATACCCGCACGCTGGCGACAATCAACAAGCCGGGAGTGGTGCTGGTGCAAACGACATGGACCGCTGATGTCACATGGTATGAGTTTGCCCTCCATAGCAGCCTTGAAAGCGACCTGGCCTATGAAGTGGACCGCATGATAGCAAATGGTGAAATCGGTTCCAGCGATCAGGAGATCTACCAAGCCATGGTCATGCTGATGATAAACTATATGGAATACTATGCGTTCTCAACGGGCAATACGGAGACCGAACAGATGAGTACGGCAACGGTAGGCACAGGCTTTATTGTAACGCCGGATGGGTATATCGTGACAAACGCTCATGTGATCCATACCGATGAGGAGGCGATGAACATGCAGTTCGCCATGACCTCGCTTGAGCAGCACGCCATCGAGGCGACAGATTCCTTTATGGAAGACATGCGTCGCTTGGGCTATCAAATGACGGATGAGGAATGGAACGGCTTTGCCAACGCCTGGTACCGTCTGCTGGCGCAGAGCATGGACATACGGAATCTTCAAACGTATTATCAATGTTATATCGGTAACGTTTCTCCTGGCAGCGATGTCTCGGCCAAGGGCAGGGGGCTGGACCTCAGAAAAGCCGGTGAACCTATACCAGGCAAAGATATCGCCATATTGAAGATGGAGGGCACAAACCTTCCCACAGTAACGCTGGGCGACGATGCCGAGCTTCAAACGGGGGATAGGGTCTATGCAATGGGGTATCCGGCGGTAGCGACGCTTTCCGGCGCGCTGAACGTGGCGCAGGCGATACAGGAGCCTACGCTCACCCAGGGCATTGTCAGCGCCAGAAAAGAAATGGCCGGAGGCTGGAACATCATTCAAACCGATGCAGCTATACACGGCGGGAATTCCGGCGGTCCGCTTTTTAATGAGGCCGGAGAAGTCATCGCCATCAATACCTTTGGCATGATTGAAGAATCGGGCGCTTCGGCGGCGGGAATGAATTTCGCCATACCCATAAGCATTGCAAAACAGTTCCTAAACGAAATCAATGTGCAACCGTCCCAGAGCGACTTTTCCGCCGATTTTATTGAGGCGCTGGAAGCTTACAACAACGGCGAGTATAATAAAGCGCTTGAGCTGGTGCGCGGCATAAACGAAACGAACCCCGGCTTCCCGGTTGTGCAGGACTTGCTTGCAAACGCCCGGCGTGCGTCAGATGAAAACCCCCAATCCGGCGCGGATGGACAGGTTTCCGAAGCATCGGCAGACGCAAGAGCCGGCGGCGGTTCGGATATGCTCGTTATGTATATCATCTTGGCTATTATAGCGGCTGCGGCTGTGGTAACAGCCGTCATACTCATAAAGCGGAAAAAGTCAACTCCGAATGGCAGCACGGCACAGCCGTCTGCACAAAAAGAAGCGCCCAAGCAAGCATCCGTATCTGCTATGGAAGCGCTTGCAGCGAATTGCGCCAAATGCGGATCGGAACTCGGTAAGGACTCTGAATTCTGCAAAATGTGCGGCGGCACTTCAGAAGAAACGAAGGAAGAGTAAGCTTGTTTGTTCTCTCAGCCGAAATTCTGCCCCAAATGCCAAGATAAAAAGAGGCTGCGAATCTTTTTAGGCAGCATAGGGCAGCGGGCAAGGGCCCGCGCTCGATACCGCGAATCATTGAAAAAGGTTCGCGGTATTTTTTGCCCGAAACCCATGCCATCTAAACAGACAAACTATCGCATTTTCTAATTGCTCGAACCAAATCGCGCCGAATCTATTTATTGTGGAAGGCGGAATAGTTCGAATAGTCGCCAAATTTATAAGCAGGAAACAACCTGCTTATTTTTTGTGTTTGTCACGGCAACCAGATAAAAATAAAGTGACTGGGGGCTTGCCCCCGCTTCATAGCTTTAAAAGCTGTGAAGCAGATGAAGAATGCTTTAGTCTGACGTCGTGCTTATCAATAAAAGCAGGAGGCGGAAAATGCGGGGCGCCTATGGTTTGGGAGAGCGGCACAGCGAGAAAAGAGACCTATTATTTTTAGAAATTTTCAGGAACCGCATGAATTGGCTATCGGCAAGGATACTATTCTGAGCAAACATTCGACAATGGGCTTTTCTTCGTGAAGCCGTTTTTTCTAATAAGATTTTCCAGCATATATCTAAGAAACATTAATTCATACAAGAATCCTAAGTTTTTTACTATAATCTATTCTTTACCTTCTATAGAATAAAAATAAGAATACGAAGATACCCCCTAGCCTACAAGAAAGGAAGATGTTTGATGAGCAGAAATATGTATAAATGGTTTGAGGAAATAATTGCATCTCCGATAAAGAAAGCCCTGCCGATCCTCTCTTTTCCCTGTGTACAACTGATGGATATTAGTGTCACCGAATTGATCAGCAGCAGTGAGTTGCAGTCGAAGGGCCTGCAAAAGGTTGCCGAGCGCGTTGACACAATGGCATCCGTCAGCTTTATGGACCTTTCCGTCGAAGCAGAATGCTTTGGCTCAACCATACGCTACTCCGAAGAAGAGGTTCCCACCGTCATCGGCAGCGTTGTGTCTACGATGGAAGAGGCGGAGGCCCTGAAAATCCCGGAAACTGGCGCCGGACGCACCCAGCTATACATCGATGCGATTGGAGACGCAGTTCAGCATATTACGGATCGTCCTGTTTTTGCTGGGGTAATTGGGCCATATTCTCTGGCTGCCCGGCTGATGGACGTAACGGAAATCATGATCTACAGCTATGAAGAGCCAGAACTTGTCCACCTCATACTTGATAAAGTAACCAGCTTTTTGGCAGAGTATTGTCTCGCGTATAAGAAGATGGGGGCCAATGGCGTTATGATGGCGGAGCCGGTAGCGGGCTTGCTGTCGCCGAGCTTTATCCAGGAATTTTCCTCGGATTATGTCCGTAAAATCGTAGAGAAGGTTCAGGATGAAAACTTCCCCATTATCTATCACAACTGTGGCAATACAATCCTCAAGGGTGTTGACGAGATCTTGAAATGCGGCGCTCATGCCTTCCATTTCGGCAATGCCGTCGATATGGAGGAGATGATGGCCCGTGTTCCTTCCGATGTGGTAGCGATGGGTAATGTCGACCCGGCCGGAGTTATGCGGCACGGAACAGCGGAGCTGGTATACCAGACAACAACCGACGTATTGGAACGTTGCAGCAAGTATCCGAATTTCGCGATTTCTTCCGGCTGCGACATTCCGCCTATGACCAGCTGGGAAAACATCGACGCATTTTTCAAGGCGGTAGATGATTTTTACAGCAAAAAATAAAGCCGGATTGCAACCAGATTAATAAATCATGCGCAGACGGGGTTTGTCAAAAGAGACAACCGTCTGCGCATTGTCTTATGGATGGAAAAGAGACAAAGCCTCACCACACGAAAAAGCCGTAGCCTAATTATCTATTTCAGTAAAAAGCAGCCGGTGTAGGTGATGGTGTTTGGTCCGTGGTTATATTTCGCGCCACAATCCTCACACAGCTTGCTTACAAACACACCGAACGCTTCCAGAGAAACGACGCGCTTGTCCGGATGAACACAAGGCTCGGGGTAGGCACAACTCTCACAGATCTCGCAGGCTCCTGCGCCCATGGGCAGGACATCGTCAAAGCAGCCTTTTAGCGTCTCGTTCAGCGCATTGGTTCGCTTTTTATGCAACGAACCCGTATGTTCCATGCCTTCGATATCGAAAGAATCCTCCAGCTCCCCTACGCTTTGTACAAGAAGGCCCTTCTCGTACCCTGTGCATAGCGCTTTGAGCTCCTCCAGCGTTCCTGAGCCGGGGGGGCATGCCCAATTCTTATTGTAGTTGCCACATCGATTACTCTCACACATCTGCCTGAGCTCCTCAAGCGGATTGATGAGGGAGGGGTCTAGTTCCGTTACATAATCAAAGCCAGCCTCTCTGGCCGCAGAAAACAACTGCTCTTTATCAAATAGCTCCATCAAAACACCCCCTGTTTATAGTATCGTATTGATATCGATTATCTCATGGTGCCGGTGAAAAACATAGTATTAAGTTTGGAAAATTGGTGGAAATTTGGTATAATTACAAAGAGCAAACAACTTTTGATTTTGAGGGATCCATAGATGAAGGAATTAATCGATGATTATCTAGCTTTATGTAAAAGCTACACCAAGCTTCTCGGCGCTCAATGCAATTTTTTTGAAATAAAAGAGTTGCATGGGGAATTTTTCATGCCGGAGGATTCGCTGTGTGAGACCTGTCCCGTCAATCGTCGTGACAACTATCTGGTCCACCGATATGGTATGCGGGAGGCACATCGCTGGGGCGGGCGTTTTATCTACTATTGCCCGGCGGGGCTTGTGTTTATTGCTGCATCCGTCACCTCCGAGGCAGGACAGCTAGAGGGCGGTATTGTGTTTGGCCCGGTCGTTATGGGGAAACTGGTGGATGTATTGTATGAAAACAAAAACGAGGAATTTGGGAAAATCATTGCTTGCCTGCCTAAGCTCTCCACGACTCAAATCCACCATCTGGCCGAGATCATGAGCTTATCCGTTCGGGGGATTGCACCGAGCAGCCAAGGCTCCCGTTATCATGCTTTTAAGAAGAATAAATTCCTAGATACATTATATGAAGTGCGTGAACAATATGAAGATGAGAAGGATTATTCCTACATCATCGAAGCCGAATCCGAACTTCAGAATCTGATCAGCCACAAGAACCAAAAAGGCGCGAGGGAGTTGCTAAACCAACTTCTAAGCTATATTTATGTTTTCAGTGATTGTGATTTAGACTTGATTAAAGCGCGTGTGTTGGAATTGATCGTGTCCCTTTCCCGCTCGGCAATTGCTGCTGGGGCAGACGTGGCTGAAATCTTCCACTACAACACCAACTACATCCTGGAAATCAAGGATTTAGAGTCCATCGAGGATCTGAGCATCTGGCTATCCGATATCATACGCAGCTTTATAGCCGCCTCTTTCGATTATGTCAATGTCAAACACTCCGACGTCATTTATAAGGTGATGGAGATCATCAAAAACGAGTATAACACCAAGCTGACTTTGGACGAACTGGCCGGCCGGGTATACCTGAGCAAATCTTACTTGAGCAGCATATTCAAAAACGAAACCGGCATGAATATCACGTCTTATATTAACCAAGTCCGCATTGAAAAGAGCAAGGAAATGCTGGCTCTCCCTTCCTTAAGCCTAGCTGAGATTGCCTATAATTGCTGCTTCGAAGACCAAAGCTATTTCTCCAAAGTATTCAAAAAATATGTGGGCGTAACACCGAAAAGATATCGAGACAACCTAGCTCTGCGTTAACTCCTTTAGAAACTACTAAAAAGTCAAATAAAGTAACAGATTGTGTGCTACAGATTTGCTATGATATCAATATAGCCTATCTGTATAGTCTTTTTAACATATCTGTGCAAAGGAGTGGAAGCATGAGCATTATCGATGACATCAATGAAAAAATGCAGGCTGGAAGAGTCAAAGTTGTAAAAGAATTAGTGTCCCAGGCGCTAGAGGAGGGTATTCCTGCTGAACAAATACTGAACGACGGTTTGATGGCGGCCATGGCAGTAGTGGGAGCTAAATTTAAGGAAAACGAAGTATTTGTTCCTGAAGTGTTGGTAGCTGCCCGGGCGATGAACGCGGGGATTGAATTGCTCAAGCCTAGCCTCCAGGCGTCCAACCATAAAGCGAAGGGCGTAGCCATTATTGGTACAGTGAAGGGCGATCTGCACGATATCGGCAAAAATTTGGTCAAAATGATGATCGAGAGCGTGGGCATCGAGGTGATTGACCTCGGAACGGACGTAGACAAGAACCAGTTCTTGGATGCAGCCATAGCCAATGATGCGGATTTGGTCTGCTGCTCCGCACTTCTCACGACAACCATGGGTGAGATGAAGGCGGTGGTTGACCTGTTTGTTGAGAAAGACATGCGGGATAAGGTAAAGATCATGGTAGGCGGCGCTCCTGTGTCTCAGTCTTTCTGTGATTCAATTGGTGCAGATTGCTACACGGTGGATGCTTCCTCTGCGGCAGAAAAGGCATTGGAATTCGTTAGCTGACATAGTATTACGCGTAAGCAAAATGGAAGATAGAATAAGACCGTCGGCCTATGAGCCGGCGGTTCTGGTTTTCGCAATAAGCCTTTCAAAAGAGGCGCGCAGGTATTGGACAGCAAGCAAGCAGCTTAGCGTCAATAGGAAGGAGAGACATTGATGCTAAGCTGCTTGCTTATGATGGGAAAAAACGATAGAAGGAGTCGCTTTGCTAGGTTCATAGGGCATGCTGCTAGATCATAGCCCATGCCCTTTTTTAGAAGTGTCGTTCAGTAAAGAATGAATGGGCTTGCAGGAAGCCCTATCTGGCTATTCAAGGATGCAAACCCTAGATTCACCAGACTTTACCACGAAAAGGCTTTGGGCAATTGAGTTCCTGCCGAACTCTGGAGAAGATAGTTTGCACCAGCCTTCATGATTTCCAGGTTAAAAACAGCAGTATGTCCGTTTACTCGTTGATAATCTTGCGCATGATTTCCGCCCACTTCCAGATATGCTCCGGGTGATAGTCGACGGTAGATATGTCCTTCAGGGTAAATTCCATTGCACAGTCGTGTCGTTTGGCAGCATCGTACATATGGCGCAAGTTTTTCTCAATATCACCTGGGTTCCAGCCGGCCTCGGTCAGATAGGCAGGGCTTGGCTTACAGGAATAGACATACTCACCAGCAAGTTCTTCAGCAAACCGATCATAATCCTTTACCCAAGCGCTTACGGAGATTTTTAGCAGATTGGGGATTTCCTTTACCAGGTCCATGCGGTCGTCCAGCGGCTCACAGCATCCGTAGTAACCATGCCCAAACAGCCCATACCATCTCTTGGCGTAATCAAACTCAAACTCCTTGTGCATGGCAGGGGATACTTCGGTCAGGATTTGGGCCATTCCATAGGTCCAAACGTCCTTCGCCCGGGGCTTATTTGGGTCGTAACCTTCGGCAGGCAAATCATCACACCATGCGCCGCAGGTATGTACCAGCTGCGGTGTATGGCCGAGCAGCCCCCGTTCCTCCAGCTGCCGCAACCCAACCAGCTTTACGTCGGTAATGCGTTCCAGTGTTTTATGCACCAGGTCGGGGTCTGCGATCATGTCCACCAGCACATTGTCCAGCCCACGCCACACGATCAAGTCATCCCAGGTGTTTAGCCAGGGGATATAGCCGTCCATGATAACTTCTAGTATTCCATCAAATGCTTCGTGGGCAATCTCTGCTCGACGGTTGGTTACTTCTTCGTTTAGGGTGAGGTCTGGGTATTTGATTTTTTCAATATCCTCTTCAGTTTGTAGTAGGTCTGAATAATGATGGGATGTAACAGCGTTGTCGTCGGAGACCTCGCGGGTTTCGTCGACTGCATCAATCCCATATTGAAACGCTTCATAGCCTGTAGAATAGCCGCTGACCGGCCCGATTCCATTGATTTTCATTGGCACATAGAGCTTGGGCTCATGTACAAAGTCATCGTGGAAATGCTTGTAACGGTAGATCAACCTGCGCAGCATATCTTCAAGGAGTACGGCTATTTCATCCGTACACCCGTTGGTCAGTTCATTGTTGACATTCATTTCTTGCCAGGGAACTTCATCAATTAGAAACATACAACGCTCAGGTTTTAGATTATGCAGCGCATGCCAAGCTTTTCGGTTTTGCTCGTTGACAGGGTCGGCTGCAATCTCAGCATATTGCTTTGCCAATTTTCGCAATACTTTTATATCGTTTTTAATCATTATTCTTTATCCTCCTATTGTATTGCTGTGGATTATTTTTTGCGGTTCTTAGCTTGATCCAGCACAACAGCGGCGATGATGATCGCTCCCTTTACAATCTGCTGCCAATAGGCGTTAACAGACAGAAGCTCCATGCCGTTGTTGATGACGCCGATAACCAGCGCTCCGCCCAAGGTACCCCAGATAGACCCAACCCCTCCAGAGAGGCTGGTACCGCCGATGACGGCAGACGCGACTGCATCCATCTCATACCCGAGGCCCAAAGTTGGCTGCCCTGAATCCACCCGGCCGGTCATTAAAATACCAGCAACAGCCGCAAGCAAGCCTCCCAAGGTATAGACCAGCACCTTAATCTTTCCAACGTTGATGCCGGAAATTATGGCAGCCTGTTCATTGCCGCCTACAGCCATAACTTTGCGTCCAAAGGGTGTTTTGTTGAGCAATAGAAACATCAATACAGTGACGATAAGCAAAACAATGATGGGAACCGGGATTCCAAAGATGTCTCCGCCCCCTAGAAACGCAAAGCCCCGGTGGATACCGCCAACAGGGCGGCCGTTGGTAACCAACAACGCAATACCGCGGGCAATCTCCATCATACCCAATGTAGCGATGAAGGGAGGGATCTTGGTCTTGGCTATGAAAAAGCCGTTGATCAATCCGGCGACAGCACCGATGGCAAGCCCGACGAGCAGGCCTACGACAAGGCTATCGGCAGATTTGCCTGACATCGTAGCTAAGGCGGATACAAGGCCGCATACGGACCCTGAAGACAAATCGATTCCTCCGGTGATGATGATAAAAGTGACACCCATGCCGATGATTGCAATAAATGATATCTGGCGAATGATATTGATTAGGTTCTGCGGTTGGATAAACCTATTTGTCGCCAGCGTAATTGCGATGACCATCAGCAGCAGTATAATTAATATACCGAATCTAGAGTATATAGCAAGAACTCTTGTTCCAAAGGAAGCCTTTTCTTCTATTTTTATTTGCTTCTGTCCGGTTTGTTTTTCCATTTCTAACCCTCCTGATTATGCTATTCCGGTAGCCATTTGCAGAACTTTTTCCTGTGTTGCATCCTTGCGGTCGATGATTCCTACCAGATCGCCTTCGTGCATCACCAAGATCCGATCACTCATGCCAAGTATTTCAGGCATCTCTGAGGATATGATAATGACGCACTTGCCTTGTGCCGCAAACTCAGAAACAAGGCGGTGGATTTCAGATTTGGCGCCTACATCAATACCGCGAGTCGGCTCATCCAGTATGATAATTTCTGGCTCTGTCAGCATCCAGCGGGCAAACAACACTTTCTGCTGGTTTCCGCCTGAGAGGTTAGTAATCGTTTGACTCATACTAGGAGTCTTAATGTCCAGCGCATCTTTCTGTTCATTGCAGCAGTTCAGCATCAGTTTATTGACGAGAAAAGGACCCTTTTTGTATTTTGTGATGCTGGGAAGCAGCATATTGTCTCGTACGGACAAAGTCAGATAGAGCCCGGTGCCTTTTCGGTCTTCTGTTAACAGGGCCATTTTATTCTCGATAGCATCCTGGGGCGAGTTAATCTCCACTTTTTTACCATCAATATAAATCTCGCCCGTATCCAGCTTTCGATAGCCGAATATACTTTCTACCACTTCGGTACGTCCGGCTCCAATGAGCCCGGCCATACCCAGAATTTCCCCCCTGCGCGCATCAAAGCTGATGTTGCGAAACTCGCCCTCTCGGCTCAGGTTGCGTACTGCAAGGGCAACATCTCCGGGAACACACTCCAGCTTTGGAAACATTTGGGTGATCTCCCGGCCCACCATCATCATAATCAGGGTATCAATGCAGGTATCGCAAACCGGCTGGGTGCCAATCAATTCGCCGTCACGCAGAACGGTAACTTCATCTGCAATTCGAAACACCTCATCCATCTTGTGTGTGATAAAGATAAACACAACGCCTTCTTTTTTCAGGCTGTCCACGATTTTAAATAAGTGTTCACATTCGTTCTCAGTTAGAGATGATGTCGGCTCATCCATAATGATCAGCTTAGAATTATAAGAAATAGCTTTAACGATTTCTACCATCTGTTTTTTTGCTACGGTCAAATCTTTAAGTTTATCTGTTGGAGAAATATTGGTGATTCTGAGTTTATCCAGCAGTTCCTGCGTATCTTTGAGCATCTGCTTTCTATCCAGAAACACCCTTTTTGTCTTGGGTTCGCGGCCCACAAAGATGTTTTCCGCCACTGTCAGCTCCGGAATCGGGTTCAGTTCCTGATAGATCATAGAGATCCCTTTGTTCAGCACATAGTTCATGCTGGTGATCTGCAGCTTTTCACCATCAAATATGATTTCTCCTGAGTCTTCCTTGTAAAGACCGATGAGAATCTTCATTAGAGTAGATTTCCCGGCGCCGTTTTCGCCCATGAGGGCGTGAACGGTGCCGCGCTTGACTTTAAGCGTTACATTGTTTAAAGCTTGCACGCCCGGAAATCCTTTGCTGATATTGTTCATTTCTAAAATATATTCGTTCAAAGTAAACCTTTCCTCCTTTCAGAAAGCCAACTATTAGCCGAAGATCGTACCTTCGGCTAATAGTTGCTGGATACATTACCGAATATTGCAGCAAGACCATGAGAGTATTGCTGCATGCGGGGTAACCGCGAAAAGGTTAGATCATGTCTGCGAGCAATTCCCGGATTTCCTCGACTCTATCCGCAGGCACCGGCTCATAGGGGACTTCTACAAAGGTTCCCAAGTCTTTTCCGTAGATAAAGTCTACTGCTGCCTGGCAGCCATCCCAGCCTTGGGCCCAGCCGTTCTGGAAGACAGTAAACACCAACCTTCCGTCTTCAACATACTTCAAACCTTCCTCCGAGGCATCGATGCCCAGCACTTGGATGTCTGGACGTCCCATTGCCTGACAGGCAATGGCTGCACCGACGGCACCTTCATCGTTGTTAGCGAAGATGTAGTTGATATCAGCGCCATCCTCTGCCTGCAGCCAGTTCTCTACAACCGTTATCGCTTCGTCGCGCACCCAGTTACAAGTTTGCTCCTTCATGAACTTCATATCGGGGCAAAGCTCGGCCAGAGTATCTTTTACACCGTTGGTACGGGCATGGGCGGCTTCAGAGCCAAGGTCGCCCATAACGATTGCGTAATTGCCTGTACCGTCGGTGGTTTCGGCAATATATTCAGCCTGGAGCTGTCCGGAATAGTAGTGGTCGGAGCCGATGTATGCCATGGTTGGTGCATCAATATTGGTGTTGACAGCAAACAAGGGGATTCCGGCAGCGGTGCAGGCCTCGGAAAGCGGACCGCAGGCCGTGCTATCAGTGGGCTGAATCAGAACGGCATCACAGCCCATTTGAATAAAGTTTTCAACGGCCTGTAGCTCCTTGGCCACGTCGGCTTCCGAATCGACTAAATGGACGGTAACGTTATCATGCTCTTTGCCAAAAGCTTCCGCGGCATTCCAGACATAGGTAACGAATGTGTCCAGTTTGAGCACGAAACCCAGAACTACGTCATCGCCTTCCGCTTTCGTCTTGATTTCAATCGGCTGACGATCCTTTTCTTTTGTGGGGTCAACGCTCTTTGGGTCGGACTCTTCATTTGTCTCACTGGGTTGCTCACTGGGGGGGGCACTGATTTCAGAATCTGTAGTTTCAGGATCTGTGGTTCCGCCGCCGCCGCAGGCGACAAGCGAAAAGACCATAATCAATGCCAGTACGACCAAAAACACTTTCCTCATTTTCATTCTTTTTTTTCCTCCTTCAGTATTTAACCACAAGGTGAAAAACACAATGTGGCAAATTTAAACTTTAAAAAGCCAAGTAAAGATGATTCTAAAGGTTATAACGCTTAGAACGTAAACCTATAAACAGATACGAAAAATAGACTGTTGTGCGCCATCCATATTGAATTTTAGTGTTATTGATAAAAGGGCTTGATGCAGTCGGGCCTGAAGAAATGAATCCAGATACAAAGTATATTTTAACTATACTACAAGCAAACTCCAATGATAAGTCTTTCAGACAAACAACGAATTAAATTACCAAACTCAAGAGTTATTTACAAATTTCCATGGCGAACAAGAGTTTATACGGGCACTTATTGAAAGATTAGACATATCAAACGAGGCCGCTTCTGCGATTTGGTAAGACGAGATATATCATTTACCCCATCGCCGCCTTTTCAGATGGGGGCTTGGGAAAGAATTCAAGTAAGAAAAAAGAACCCTGGTTTTTCAAGGTTCTTTCAATGTGCGATTTAAGGAAAATACTTACTTAAAACCCCGTTCGTAAGGAATCGGTACATAGCCGTCAACCCCATTCTTTTTCGCGGTGTAGATGGGCCAGTAGGGATTGCGCAGCAATTCCCGTCCCAAAGCCACTAGATCTGCCCGCTCGCTACGCAGGATTTCCTCTGCCATGGTGGCTTCCGTAATCAGGCCGACGGCGATGGTGGGCACATCGCATTTGTTGCGAATGGTCTCACAGTGGGGCACTTGATAGCCGGGGTATGCGGAGACGCCGGAGGGGAGAAGGCCGCCGGTGCTGACATGCACCATATCCACGTCATTCTTCACATAATCGATGATATGGGCCATCTCATCTTTGTCGAGGCCTCCATGACCGTAATCGTCGGCGGACACCCGAAGCAAAATAGGCTTTTCAGAGGGCCATACTGTCCTGATTGCCCGCAGTGTTTCCTGCAAGAAGCGTACCCGGCCTGCAGTATCGCCACCATAGGCATCCTTGCGCCGGTTGGTGAGCGGCGAGAGGAATTCGTGGATCAGATAGCCGTGGGCGCCATGTATTTCGATGGCATCAAACCCTGCTTCGTCAGCCCGCTTTGCTGCCGCTGCGAATTGGCTGCAAATGCGGGAAATGTCTTCCTCTCCCATGGCAAGGGGCATTTTGCAACTATCGTCAAACTGCAAGGCGCTGGGTGCATAGGCAGGGCCGTGTTCTGTGGTGCTTTTGCGGCCGGCGTGGTTGATCTGAAGAGCCGCCTGAGAGCCGAAAGCGTGACAGGTATCCACAAGCTTTTTCAAGCCTGCCGTATGCCTATCCTCATAGATCCCCAAGTCGGTGTCGCTGATGCGTCCCTCGGGGCTGACCCCGGTTGCCTCCACAATCAACAGCCCGGTACCGCCTTGCGCCCGAGTCGCATAGTGTACAAGATGGAAATCGTTGACCTCACCGTCTGTTGCGCGATACATGCACATAGGGGGCAAAACAATCCGGTTTTTCAAAGTCATGTTTTTGATGGTATACGGTTCAAATAGCTTCATTGTTATCAACCTTCCGTCATGATATTTTGAGTTTTTTCCCGATCTCTTGTCCAGACAGGCGACGCTCTTTCCCTCTAGCCCTAAATAGTCTGTTTCACGTTTCGTCAGATGCCCCAGTGCCCCTGTTTTCCGCAAGCATGGGCAAACCTGCCTCTGTGCCTGTTAGGCTTTCAAGCCTGTTTGTGACCCTGCGTTGTAAAAAGGGCGGCTTGAATTTTTATAGAGGAGTTTTTTGTGCAATGGATATTGCTGCGTAACAATCAAAAAGGCGGCGCTTCCCCATGATAGTTATCCAGCTCGGCAAAGCGGGTGTATTGGCCTAGCCAGGCCAGCTTGATGATACCGGTGGGGCCGCTGCGCTGCTTGGCCAATATAATTTCCGCATGGTCGCTGTTGCCAATTTCTTCGTCGTCCACCGGATTTTCCCGATAGACGAACATGACCACGTCCGCATCTTGTTCGATGGCACCGGATTCACGCAGATCCGATAGGATCGGCCGGCGCTCTTCCCGCTTTCGTTGCTCGGATGCGCGGCTAAGCTGGGAAAGCAATAGAATCGGCACGTCCAATTCCCGGGCCATATTTTTAAGCTGTCGTGTCATTTCAGAAACTTCCTGCTGGCGGCTATCGGCACGGCTGGAGCCTTGCATCAGCTGGAGATAGTCGATGACAACCAGCCCCAGGCCTTTGTCTATTTTCAGTCGGCGGCATTTGCTGCGAATTTCCAAAACGCCAATGCCCGGCGTATCGTCTACATACAGCGGCGAGAGGGAAAGGGCCTGCATGGCCCGAGCCAACTCCGTCATCTCTTCGGCGTCTAATTGTCCGGCGCGCACCTTCTGCATATCCACCAAGGCTTGGGAACACAACAGGCGGGTGGCCAATTGCTCCCGCGACATCTCCAGCGAAAAAACAGCCACAGGCCTGTTCTGCTTGAGCGATGCGTGATGGGCCAGGTTCATAGCGAAACTGGTTTTACCCATGCCCGGCCGCCCGGCGATGACGATCAGCTGTGAGGGGTGCAACCCGGCAGTCATGCTGTCTAGTTGGGAAAACCCAGTAGAAAGACCGGTTACCGCCCCCTGATTGTTCATGGCTGCGGTAATCTCCCCGATGCTGTTGGCCAGCGCCTGGTGGATATGCTGTAAAGAATCGCTGTTGCTCCCCATGGCGATGTCAAACACACGCTTTTCCGCTGCCCCCAGAATCTGCTCGATGGGGCGCTCCGCTTCGTAGCTCTCCCGGGCGATGTCGTTGCCTGCGCTGATAAGCTTGCGTAAAGTCGAACGTTCCTCGACGATCTTGATATACTGGTCGATGTTGGCGGTGCTGGGTACAAAGCGGGACAGAGTGGTAAGGTAATCGAGCCCCCCCACCTGACCGATGGTATTTCGCCGGTCCAGCTCGTCGGCTAGAGTGACAAGATCTACCGCTTTGCCGGTCTGGTATAGAAGCAGCATAGCATCAAACATTTCTCGGTGGGCGGGAGAATAAAAATCCTCTGGAGACAGTACCTCTGCTGCCGCCGCTACACAGGCCTGACTGAGCAGCATGCTGCCTAAAACAGACTGTTCGGCTTCGGTATGGTGGGGAGGAATGCGTTTATCGTTCATAAGAAAAAACCTCTTATCAGCTTTGTTCCTTAACCTCTACGCTGATTTTCGTGCTGATGCCTGCATAGAGCTTGATGTCCACGTCCGTCTTGCCTAGGCTTCGGATGGGCTCCTTCAATACAATTTTGCGTTTGTCAACAGAAAAACCCTGCTGTGCCAGCGTGTCTGCGATTTCTTTGGAGGAGATTGAGCCAAAAAGGCGCCCCTTCTCCCCGGTTTTCGCTTCTATGACGACATTTTGCCCGGCAAGCTTTTCTGCCAGCTGTTGAGCGGCTTCCTTTTCTTGCTGTTTACGATGCGCCTCCGCACCTTTTTTCTGATTATACACTGCCATGTTGGCAGAATCGGCGGGAAGTGCCAACCCTTTAGGTAACAGGAAATTGCGGGCATATCCTTCGCTGACGTTGATCACATCGCCGCTCTTCCCGGTGCCCTTAATGTCTTGCTGTAGAATTACTTTCATAATCGCAACACTCCTTTCTTTTCGGACTTTATTGTTGGGTGTTTTTGTCTATGCGTTGCCGTATATTGAAGGCCAGCTCGATAACGCCCAATAAGATGACGATGGTAGATGCGATCAAAACCAGAAAAATACTGATTACCACCGGTAAAACTTTACGATCTTTCAGCGCTCTGTTTAAAAGATAGACGCAGACGCTGCAGCCCAAGACCAGAAACACCATCGTACAGAACAAATACACCAGATTCATCGCCATAATAATGGAAGGCGTAGCGCTCAGCTCTGTCCCCACGTAGGACAGCACCAGCATAGCCAAGGCCGCCAGCCGGAAGGAGGGCGGCACGGTCCAGCGAGAAAAAGAGGGCAGCGCAGGGATAGACACCTTTGCCTTCCTCAGGAGGCCATAGGATACCACATAGCTCAAAAGCCCGCCGAGCATCGCATACGTGAGCAAACCAGGTGCCATAGCCACCTGTAGCATCTGTTGCATCTGGCTGATGGCCCGTTGGGCGTATTCCACTTTGTTCAATAAAGTGGTTCCGTTTAAAGCGGCAATAAAGGCTGGGTCGTTCAAGCCGGAAGGCAGATCCAGGTAAGAATCAAAGTACCCAAGAGTTACCATATAGGAATAAGCCGTACTGCCCGGCTGCGCTGTGAGAAACGCGCTGTGGGCGTAATCCACCAGGGCGGTAATCACATCTTTGCCGGTGAGGAAATATACGGCAGCAAACAACAAGGCAAATCCTGCGAGAAAAGAACCGCATACAGCCAGTACGTTTTGGAATGAGAAGGGTTTTCGAAGGAAGTAAGACAAAACCCAAATAGGCGGCAGCATCAGCAGGCCAAAGATCATCGCATAGAGCACCCCGTGCATCAGCCATAGAGCTGCCAACGACGTAAGGTAAGCGGCACAGGCATAATAAATGCCGTATTTTAAAGCAAGGGAAACGTAGATTGCGGGCAAAACCATTAAAAACAGCAGGCCGAACCCGTCTACGCTGAACAAGATTGAGGCCAGCACGCCCAGCCCTAAGCTTAAAAAGATCGGTCGCATTTCATTTTTGTCTTTCACAAACCATCTCAACTTTCTGTGTTTTGCAAGACGATATCATTACTGAATAGTATAACATAATTTTTGCTCGGACGATATACTGGAAGGGGCTAGGGTGAAGAGGATTAAGAGAGTAAAAACCAGACGCCCCTTTGAAAAGGCACCTGGTTTCTACATCTCATACAATATATTTTATCCTAGAATCTCCAAGGCCACGGTCGAACCCGAGCCGCTCTCTACCGCACGCAGCAAGTCGGTGCCTTTTTCCGTATCGCCGATTAGAAGGCCGCCGACAATTTTTTTGTGCTTTAGCACGACTTTCTTGTAGATCTTGTTTTCGCTGTCGTTGTAGATGAATGTGCTGGTATCGTCCCCTTCCCGGATGTCTCCGGCAGAAAAGATTTGCATATTAAAAGCCTCAAACACAGAGGACGGGATCTGCGGCTTTAAAACCACCCAGTCCCCGGCCATGTTGGCACCGGCCGCCTGCCCGTGGGCCGCAGCGATAGGCCAAAGGGCCAGACAACTCCCATCCACCTGGGCGCAATCCCCGGCGGCATAGATGCCGGGAACCGAGGTTTCCATCAGGGAATTGGTGACAATTCCGCGCTCCACTTGGATGCCGGCTTGTTGGGCCAGAGCAATGTTCGAGCGTACGCCGGAAGAAAACAGCACTAGGTCTGCATCGATGGAATCGCCGTTATCTAATACAACGCCAGTGTCTGTAACATCATCGACCCGGCGCCCCGTCCGATAAGGAACGGCCAGCGAGTCCAGCTGGGCTTGCAAGATCGCTGAGCCGCGTTCGTCTAATTGCACGCTCATCAGACGCGGTGCAAACTCCACGATGGTGATGGACAGGCCGCGTTGGCGCAGTGCCCATGCAGCTTCAAGGCCTAATATGCCGCCGCCCACGATGACTGCCCGCCGGCAGGCCTTGCTGGTGTCTACCAGTTCCAGAGCGTCTTTTAGGGTGCGCAGCGTGCGGACATTTTTTTTACCTGCCGCGTCTGCCACCGGAATAAAGGGTGAGGCTCCTGTGGCCAGCAGCAGCTTATCAAAGGGCAGGCTGCTGCCGTCTTGGAGATGGATCAGTTTCTTCTGGGTGTCTAGAGCATCCACATAGGTGGATAGCCGGACGTCGATTTGGTTGCGCTTGTACCAGTTTTCTTCGTCCAACGACAGGCTGTTTGGGGCCACTTCGCCGGCTAAGAGATCCGACAACCCCGGCCGATTGTAGGGAAGGTTATCTTCCGAACTGACAATGGTGATATGGGCAGCCTGGTTTCGTTGTCGAATGCTGCCTGCCGCTTCCTTTGCAGCGATGCCCCCGCCCACAATAACAAAGCGATCCGGCGAATTGGAAGAAAAAGCCGGCGCCTCCTCAACCTCGACAACCTGCTCAAAATATTTGGCGCTGGCACCGCAAACAGGGCAGGGATCCGGCGGGCTGTCCCCTTCAAATACCTGGCCGCAAATTAAGCAGCGCCATTTCTTCACTGTGCTGCCTCCGACAGACGACCCTTTTGCCGATTCTTGCGCGGAGCTAGATTGTTCGTTATCCATAATATCCTCCTAATCATCTATGGTGCATAAACCCCATAGATGCATTTTCGCATAGTGCCTGCTCGGCAAAGTACGCAATGCGGCTAAGTCGGCGTCACTTTTAAACCTTTTGCCCAGCGACGACCATCTAACACGGTGCATACCAATATGCTTTGAACTGCTTATACGAAATCGGCCGCAATTTTGCCGGTCAGCCAGATGAACAAAAACCCAACAGGCTCAAAACTGGAGTCTGACTGCAGGGGCCGATGATAGTAAAATGATGAATGTACAGGATAGAAAGCCGCGTCGGCTGTGAGTGTCCCATACGCCTCTGCTGCGGCAGATGAAGGAATCGCGGAAATCTAAAGCTTTTGTTTCACGAAAAGCAAAGCAAATAGTTAAGCTGCCTTGGCTTCGGCAGCCCTTCGTTGCCGCACGATGCTAAAAGCCATCTCCCGAAGCCAACTATGAAACAGACGACGATGTTGCGGAGCAAAACCGCCTCATGGGAAGCGCGCTTGAGAATTTGGCGGCTCTTGCCAAATCCAAAGCGCTCTCCCCTTTTCGGCAGTCAGTCGGAATTAGGCCTCCAGTTCAAAGCTGTCTTTGCCTACACCACAAAGGGGGCATTCAAAATCTTCAGGGACATCGGCCCATTTTGTGCCGGGAGCGATGTTGGCGGAAGCTTCGCCCTCCGCTTCATCGTAAATGTAGCCACAAACTGTGCAAAGATATTTTGCCATCGAACGTACCTCCTGATTTCTATTTTTATGGGAAGCTTGTCCTGTCATACAATCTTCTTACAGACAGGATATACTAAAAAGAATTATAGTATAAATTTCAAACAAAATCCATGGAATTTCTGAAAAAAGCAAATCCTAACAAAAAAACCATACTAATTTTATGTAAAATTGATTTTTAAAAGCCAACTATAAAAATATTGAAGCCCAATCTTGACAAGAAGATGCGACAGGCGTAGAATATACCATACCGGGTATGGGTATG
>JBMNTQ010000013.1:0-22114 GCA_050945815.1 Christensenellales bacterium | reverse complement strand
CCCGAAGATTTATGCTATAATTACGATAATGATCTACAGCGAGGAGTAATCTAACCTATGAACGCTTTAAAACGAATTGAACTTTGCGGCATCGTGCCGGTCATCAAGCTAAACAGCCCCGACGAGGCTCTTCCCCTTTGTCAGGCCTTGGAGAATGGCGGCATTGACGTAGCGGAAATCACCTTTCGCAGCGATGCAGCCACAAAGGCTATCGCTCTCGTACGCCAGAACATGCCCCAAATGCTGGTAGGTGCCGGAACTGTCACCAACCTGGAGCAAGCGCAGCAAGCAAAAGACGCTGGTGCCCAGTTTATGGTTACCCCAGGCTTTTCCGACAAAGTCACTGCATTCTGCCAACAGCACAAAATCCCCCTCACCCCGGGCTGCAGCAGCCCGACCGACATGCAGTCCGTACTGGAAGCCGGCCTTGATGTGGCCAAGTTCTTCCCGGCAGAAGCCAGCGGCGGCCTCAAAGCGTTAAAAGCCATCAGCGCTCCCTACCATATGCTCAAGTTTATGCCCACCGGCGGCATCGGCCCAAACAACCTGGTGGAATACCTCTCTTTCAACAAAGTCCTTGCCTGTGGCGGCAGTTGGATGGTTCCAGACAAGCTGCTCAAAGAAAAGCGCTTCGACGAAATCCAAGCTCTCACCAAAGAAGCAGTCGCCCTGCTGCACGGCTTTTCCTTCCATGCCATCCGCCTACACAGCGGCGATAGGAAACAGGCCCAGAAGAGCGCCGACGCCCTATGCGCCCTCTTAGGTCTCTCGCAAAAAGAAAACGGCTCCCTTCTGTTCGCAGGGGATTCTATCCAGCTAAACTGCGAAGGCGATGGGAAAGGTGCTCTGGTGTTTGCCTGCAACCATGTCGAACGCGCCCTGTACGCTCTCCAAAAAAAAGGCGTCCAGGCAGTGTCTCAAAGCCTGTCCTACCCAAACAACCGCCTAAATGGCGCCGCCCTTCAAGCCAATTTTTTGGGCTACAACATCGAACTGACCCAGCGCTAAACACCCAAAACTCCCCCCTGCACAAAAACCGGAGACGATATAAAGTCGTCACCGGTTTTTTATCCATACCGTTGTAAAAAGCCGCTCCGCTGCCGTTTTTAGTAAGCAACGCCCTGAGCAAACATAGCGCTGGCCACTTTCTCAAAGCCCGCTATATTCGCCCCCGCCACCAAATTCCCTTGCATTCCGTAGCGCCGCGCAGCATCGCTGGCATTCTTATAAATATCCGCCATAATCTGCTTCAGCTTGGCGTCCACTTCCTCAAAGGTCCACGCATAACGCATGCTGTTCTGGCTCATCTCCAAGGCCGATGTCGACACGCCGCCGGCGTTGGCAGCCTTGCCCGGCGCAAAGATTATACCGCTGTTCTGAAACACCTTGGTCGCTTCCAGATCAGAGGGCATATTTGCCCCTTCCCCCACAGCGTAGCAGCCGTTTTCCACCAACAGCCGCGCTGCGTTGCCGTCAATTTCATTCTGCGTCGCACAGGGCAGCGCTATGTCACAGGGAATACTCCAAATGCCGCTACAGCCTTCCGTATAAACAGCGCCGGGACGATGCTTTACATATTCGGAAATCCGTCCCCGCTCCACTTCCTTAATCTGCTTTACAGTGCTTAGGCAAATCCCCTCGCCATCATAAACATATCCGTCCGAATCGCTGACAGCCACAACCTTCGCGCCCAATTCCTGAGCCTTCTCCGTAGCGTAAATCGAAACATTCCCCGAGCCGGAAATTACGACCCTAGCGCCATCAAATGTTTTCCCCCGATCCTTCAATGCCTCCTGCATAAAGTAACAAAGGCCATAACCTGTCGCCTGGGTTCGTGCCAAGCTGCCGCCCCAACCCAGTCCCTTTCCGGTGAAAACTCCGGTAAACTCATTCTTCAGCCGCTTATACTGGCCATACATATAGCCAATCTCCCGGGCGCCGGTGCCAATATCGCCGGCAGGCACGTCGGTATTCTCGCCTATATGCCGATAAAGCTCATTCATGAAGCTCTGGCAAAAGCGCATCACCTCTCCGTCGGATTTCCCCTTTGGGTCAAAATCGCTGCCGCCCTTGCCGCCGCCAATAGGCAGCCCGGTCAGCGAATTCTTAAAGACTTGCTCAAAGCCCAAAAACTTCAAAATACTGAGATTTACCGATGGATGCAAGCGAATGCCTCCCTTATACGGGCCAATCGCGCTGTTATACTGTATACGAATCCCGCGGTTTACCTGCACCACACCTTTGTCGTCCACCCACGACACCCGAAAAATAATCTGCCGCTCGGGTTCCACAATGCGGTCAAATATGCCCGCGTCCACCCACTGAGGGTTTTTCTTCGCCACAGGCTCCAACGATTCCAAAACTTCCTGCACCGCCTGATGAAACTCCGGCTCGCCGGGATTCCGAGCGACCACCTGCTCCATTACATTCTTCAATGCTCTCATTGGTATACCAAATCCTCCTGCTCTCAAATAGTGAAACTCATCCCCTTCAAACACCGCCCCCATCGTTTCTATGCATTTCCCAAAGAAGCATCCAAACAAACAGCCTTGGCCGTGTTCTACAACGGTCTTATCATACCAGCTTAACGCAAGTTTTTCAACGTTATTATTGCATTCTCTTGTCCGTAATCCAGTTTTTTATAGAAAATATTCGGTTATATGCAAGTTGTGTTCAGTCTACTGCCAATTCTTCGATTTCCTTCATCCATTCACTGCTGCATGCGTCGGAAGGCATCCTAAAGTCTCCCCGAGGCGACAACCCCACACTGCCTACCTTAGGTCCGTCCGGCAAGCAAGAACGCTTAAATTGCTGGGCAAAAAAGCGCCGAACAAACACAGCCAGCCATTTTTTAATTACAGCCGGATCATACAACCCCTCAAAGGCCAAACAAGCCAACCGAAATATCTTCGACGGCGAAAACCCAAAGCGCAGCATATAATAGAGGAAAAAATCGTGTAGTTCATAAGGCCCCACAATATCCTCCGTCTTTTGCACAATCTCGCCATCCACCAGCGGTAAAAGCTCCGGGCTCACCGGCGTATCCAACACATCCCGCAAAACCGTCTCCAACTCATCGCCAAATTGTTTCGCTTCATGGGCAATCAAATGCCGCATAATCGTCTTGGGAACGCAAGCATTCACCCCATACATCGACATGTGGTCGCCGTTGTAGGTCGCCCAGCCCAGGGCCAATTCCGACAAATCCCCAGTACCCACCACCAGCGCCCCCTGCTGGTTCGCCAAATCCATCAGAACCTGAGTCCGCTCCCGGGCCTGCCCGTTTTCAAAGGTCGTATCATAACGATCCAAAGGCTGTTGAATATCCTTAAAATGCTGGATCACAGCCTGCTCGATGGGAATCTCCCGCAATGTCGCGCCATAATGCCTACAAAGGGCCGCCGCATTACCCCGGGTCCGCACCGTCGTGCCAAAACAGGGCATACTTACGGCAAGAATTCCTTCCCTGGGCAAGGCAAGGGCGTCGAAAGCATGGGCCAGCACGATCAGGGCAAGGGTCGAGTCCAGTCCCCCGGACAAGCCCACCACCGCCTTCTTGCATCCTGTATGCCGCAGTCGCGCAGACAGCCCCGCAACCTGCACAGACAAAATCTCCTTACAACGCACTGCCAAATCCTCGGCCTTTTCAGGCACGAAAGGCAACGGCGAGAAACGGCGTCTGAGTGCTAGTTTTCGCTGGGGCAGCCGAAAGCCCACAATATGCCCAGCCTGCTCTGTCTTAGGATAGGTGTTCCTGCGCCGCCTCTCGGCCTGGATCCGCTGTACATCCACATCCTCATAAACAATCCCCGTAGCAAAGCGCCGGGCCTCCGCCATCAACGCTCCGTTCTCCGCAATCAAGCTGTGCCCCGCAAACACCAAGTCCGTAGAAGATTCCCCTTCCCCCGCCTCGCTGTAAACATAAGCTGCCACACAGCGCCCCGATTGGCTGGTCACCAGGCTCCTGCGATAAGCCGCCCGCCCGACAATCTCACTGCTAGCAGATAAATTGCCCACCACTGTCGCCCCGGCCGCACAAAGATAAGCGGAAGGAGGCACAACATGCGACAAATCCTCACAGATCTCCAAGCCCAAACAAAATTCCGGCATATTCTCACAAGCAAACAACAGCCTGTTTCCCAAAGCCACCGATCTCCCCTGAAACTCAATGGTCTGATAGGCAGGCGCCGGCGAAAAATAGCGCTGCTCATTCAATTCAGCATAGTCCGGTATATGGGTTTTAGGCACAAAACCCAACACATCCCCAAGATACACAACAGCCCCGCAGTTATACAGCGCCATACCGCTGCGTATTGGCAGGCCCACAACCACCAGCATGTCCAAGGTTTTGGTCCGCTCAGCAATACGCATAAGCGCCTGCTCTGCCGCGTCCAACAACCGGCGCTGCAAAAACAGATCGCCGCAGGTATATCCTGTCACGCAAAGCTCGGGAAACACCGCCAACGAAGCGCCCTGTTGCGCCGCCTCCATCGCAGCATCCACGATCCCATCGGCATTATATGTACAATCCGCTACCCGAATCAGTGTTGTAGCTGCCGCTATCCGTAAAAATCCATCTTTCATCTTCTCCGCTTCCTTCCCCGGAAATTTTAAATGCAAGCCGCTTTTGCCCAAAAGCTCTCCTGATAGGCAGAAAGGCCCCTGCCGCTTCGGCTTTCCCCTATAATTTCCAATTATTATACCCTATGTAGCGAAGCGAATATGGTATAATCCGCGCCTATACGTTTGGCCGCAGGGCAAAATTCGCACGCGCATAAAATGACGTGTATAATAGACGTTTTGCGGCTATTATACCATATCGCCTACCCGGAAACAATCGCGCACCCCGATCGTCGCCCATCCCCTTTTCAACATTTTTCCCCCGCCTGCTCCTTTCCATCCCAAGCCCAGCCAAACAAAAGAAAAAGACCTTTAACTGCATAGGCTGCACGCCAAAGGTCCGTATGGTCCTATTTTAAAATAATTAGGCTCTCTCTTGTCTAACTGTCCAACTCATTGGCTTCCGCTTCTTTCTGCTCCTCCGCAAGCGCCCGTCTTTTCTCCCGCCGGTTGCTCCATAGCTTATATCCTATATAAATCAAAATGATTGGCCCGATAATATACAGCAAAATCGCATCCACATTCATATGCTTGCTCATTTCCGCACCAAACACAAACGTACCATACCCAAACAGGAAACTGCGCAACGACCGCGCCACCGCATTAACCACCATAAATTTCCAAAAATTCATGCGCACCATTCCCGCCAAATAGATGACTAAAAAGTCCGGAATAGGAAGCAAACTGCCAATTCCAACAGCTACTACCCCATACTGATCCAGCATCCTATGCCCCATTTTAATGGTGCTGGGCTTGGCAATTTTGCGCAGTATCGGTGTGCCCAGCTTCATTCCGAGAAAATAGCCCAAGGCCGAGCCTACAATTGTCCCAACAATGGTCAGCAATGCAAAGGCCACCCATTTGTCCGGTGTAATCAAAGTCAAAGGAATTTGCACAACCTCCACAGACAACATGGGCAAAAAAGCCTTCAGAAACGAGTAAGCCAAAAGGCCTATCTCCCCGTTGCTCACGAAAAGCAGCCCGATCCCTTCAAAAAAACCTACGAATTGCGACAAAAATTGTTCCATTCGTGTCCCCATTTCTCTATCTATATAATTGTCTAGGCTTCCATTATCTCTAAGCATTACCCATTTATGGGGCAATACCATAGCCAGACGGTTTATTATACCATAGAGCGCAGCGTCGATGGTATAATCCGCGCCTATGCGTTTGCCCGCAGGGCAAAATTCGCACGCGCATAAAATGAAGCGTATACTAGACGCTTTTCGGCTATTATACCACAAAACCGAATCCGGTTTCCGTTTTTTCCGCGCGCGCAAAAACGCGGTTTTTAGGCAAGAAAAAAGCTGTCCCGCAAAACAGCTTGTAAAACCAACCTATTTAGACCCAAAAAGGGCATCCATCAGCGATTTCTGGCTCTTATCGTGGGTCACATACCCCACAGGAACAGCACCGTCTAAGGCCTCAGCAACAGAGCGGGCGCCCTCCTGCCCGAATGCGCCGCAAAGCTCAATCAACTCCACGCCCTCGCGCACCAATTCCCGTGCAGCCTCCTGAGCAGCAGCTATATCCTCTACCCCCAGGACATGGGTTTTCGTATACTCGTTTTCAAAGTACGCACGATGAACCCTCGCGTCATACCCTTCCCCCTTCACTAAAAATGCAAAGTTTAAAGTCTTCACGCCCATCCCTCCTCCGGCTTTTCTATCGTCTAGCCTCCCTTATCCAACGCTTGTGGAAAATAAATCGTATACTCAAGCGCCTAAATACGCCTTCTTCACCTTATCATTCTGCATCAATTCCGCCGCATCACCACTCATCACAATCCTCCCGGTCTCCAGCACATACGCCCGGTTGGAAATGGAAAGGGCCATTTTAGCATTTTGCTCCACCAACAAAACCGTCATGCCGGAGCGGCTCAGCTCCTGAATAATATGAAAAATTTCTTTCACCAAAATGGGCGACAATCCCATAGACGGCTCATCCAGCAGCAACATCTTAGGCCGCGACATCATCGCCCGCCCAATAGCCAGCATTTGCTGTTCGCCGCCAGACAGCGTACCGCCAAATTGCCGTTTTCTCTCCCGCAGCCGCGGAAAATGGTCGTAAGCGCTTTTTCTGTCCCGAATCAGGCCCTCAATAGAATCCTTGACAGTATACGCTCCCATCTGCAAATTCTCCTTCACCGAAAGGTTGGCAAAAATACGCCGCCCTTCCGGAACCTGCGCCAAGCCCAGCTTTAAAATATTGTGCGCCTCCATCTGTACAAGGTCATGCCCTAAAAACATAATCTCGCCGCTTTTTGGCTTCAAAAGGCCGGAGATTGCCTGCAACGTCGTAGTCTTTCCAGCACCGTTAGCACCAATCAGGGAAACGATCTCCCCTTCTTCAACGGTCAGGGAAACGTTCTTAATTGCGTGGATCCCACCATAATAAACGTTCAGATCCTTAATATTCAGCATTCCCGTTATCTTCCCCCTACTCTCCTAAATACGCCGCGATTACTTTGGGATTATTCACCACCTCATCCGGCGTCCCCGCAGCAATGATCTGTCCATAATCCACCACGACAATGCGCTCACAAATACCCAGCACCAGGTTCATGTCATGTTCAATCAACAAAATCGTCACATCAAATTTATCGCGGATAATAGAGATGATGTCCATAAGCTCCTTGGTCTCCGTCGGGTTCATCCCGGCGGCAGGCTCATCCAACAATAACAGTTTTGGGCCGGTAGCCAAAGCCCGCACAATCTCCAACCTGCGCTGCTGCCCATAGGGCAAGCTGTCCGCCTGCATGTCTGCGTACTCTCGCAGCCCAAACACATCCAAAATCTCCAATGCCCTCCCTCGCGCCTGCTCCTCCTCCTGCCAATAGCGCTTCAAGCGAAACATCGCAGAGAAAATAGAATATTTCATATGAATGTTTCCCGCAATCAAAACATTCTCCAACACCGACAGCTTCTTAAACAGCCGAATGTTCTGGAACGTGCGAGCAATGCCCAGCTTCACAATCTGGTCGGTGCGCATCTTCTTGATTTCCCGGTCACAAAAAAAACAGTTTCCTTCTGTAGGGGTATAAACCCCGGTTAAAAGGTTGAAAATGGTGGTCTTGCCAGCTCCGTTTGGCCCAATCAGCCCAACCAGTTCCCCCTCCTGAATATCAATATCAAATTCTGAAACCGCCTTCAAGCCACCAAAGGCAATGCCCAGATTCTCTGTCTTTAAAATGCTCGCCATCCCTCAACCCTCCCCTTCTTCGCGGTCCGATTTTGTGCCCTTTCTGCGAAACAGCTTGCGTTCGCCCTTCACTACCTGTTTCCAGTATTCCCGGGCCCGGGTCAGGGAAAACTCATAAATTCCAAAAAGGCCGGTGGGCTTAAACATCATCAGCGCAATCAGCGCCACAGAATAGATCAACATCCGGTAGTCCGCAAATTCGCGCAACTGCTCCGGCAAAATGGTCAGCAAAACTGCCGAAACAATCGAACCGGTAAAGCTGCCCAGCCCTCCTAGAACCACGATAATCAATATTTCGATGGAGCGCATAAAGTTAAAGGACTTCGCGCCTAAAACACTAATATAATGTGCGTATAATCCGCCCGCCACCCCGGCAAAAAAGGCAGCCACCGTAAAAGCCAGGGTCTTATAATAGGTGTTGTGTATCCCCGACGCCCCGGAAGCAATATCATCCTCCCGAATCGCCAGTATGGCGCGCCCATGACGCGACCGCATCAGCGTTGTCAGCAAGAACACCGAAATCACACAGATAATAAACGCCACCGGCAAAGTTGAAAGCCGGGGAATCCCCCTCAACCCCTGCGCGCCCCCGGTAAAAGAAAGGTTCTCGATCACCACGCGGATAATCTCTCCAAACCCCAGGGTAATGATGGCTAAATAGTCACCCTTCAAGCGCAGCGCAGGCAATCCAATGGCCAGTCCAAACACAGCGGCCACCAAACCGCCCAGCAGCAGTCCGATGAGAAACCCAAAATATTCCATCCCCACAGGCATCGCCAGCCATTTGGTCACCAAAGCCGCGGTATAAGCGCCAATCGACATAAACCCGGCATGTCCCAGCGCAATCTGGCCCAAACAGCCGGTGGCCAAATTCAAGCTGACCGCCAGCATAATATTGATGCATACCAGCACCAATATCCCGTCATAATAATTATCAATAATGCCGACGGCCCTTAGCCCCATCAGCACGACAAACAACGCGGCGACGGCAACAAAATTAATCAAATAAGATTTTCGCATGCTTTTTGTCATCGTCTCCACCTACACCTTTTCCTTAATGTTTTTGCCAAACAACCCCGAAGGCTTTACCAGCAAAACAATAATCAGGATACCAAAAACCACAGCATCCGCCAGTTGCGACGAAATATACGCTTTGGTCAGGCTCTCCACAACTCCCATAATCACACCGCCCAGCATAGCCCCCGGAATGCTGCCGATACCGCCCAGCACAGCCGCGATAAACGCCTTTAGACCCAGCATTGAGCCCATATAAGGTTCCACCATCGGATAGGCCGACGAATAAAACACCGCCCCCACCGCTGCCAAAGCAGAGCCAATGGCAAAGGTGATAGAGATGGTAACATTCACGTTAATGCCCATCAGCTTAGCTGCCCCTGCGTCCTCCGATACCGCCCGCATAGCCGTGCCAACCTTTGTCCCTTTGATAAAGATCGAAAGAGCAATCATCAGAACCACAGACACAGCGATCGTCAAAACCGTAATCGAGCTGATTTGCACGCCCTGGATGACAATCGGTTCCAAATCAAAGACCGTAGGAAACGGCCGAACATTAGGCGTAAAAATCAGCACAAACAAGTTCTGCAAAAACAAGCTCATCCCAATCGCGGTAATAAGCGAGCATAGGCGCGGCGCATTACGCAAAGGCTTGTACGCAATTTTTTCCATCAAAATCCCCAACGCCGAGCAGGCAATCACGCTAACGATAATACACAGCCAGACAGGCAGTCCAGCCGAAATAAAAAACGGGATGGATATCAGCGATACATAAGCGCCCACCATAATCACATCGCCATGAGCAAAGTTAATCAGCATAATAATGCCGTAAACCATCGTATAGCCCAAAGCGACCAACGCATACACGCTGCCTATCTGCATTCCGTTGATCAATTGTCGGATTAAGTCAACCATAAACTCCCCCACTTTTGCCAATTTGCCGGCCGCTCATGCTGATTTGTACGGCATCGTGCAACACCTCTTAAACCCCTCCGTTGCGCAACATCCGCCCGATTTTCCAAATGAGCATAAACGCCCGTAAACAACAGGCCCCCTCGCTGCAAACTAAGCCATCCCGACAGGTTTCCTAAAATCCTGCCTGCCAGGATGGCCCATTGCGCACTAGCTTTCCCTGCGGTTTTACCCGACAGGAAAGCCTAAAAAATACTCGTTTATTCCCCTGCCGTCACTTTCTCGTACAGAGTATATTTCCCATCCACAATCCGGGTTACCGATACACTCTTGATCGGGTCTCCGCTGCCGGCATAGGAGATATGCCCGGTTACGCCTGCATAATCCGTCTCAGACAGCGCTTTTACAATCGCCTCCTGATCAGTAGAGCCGGCCTTTTCTATCGCAGCGGCAAGAATATAAGCCGCATCATAGCCCAAAGCGGCAAAGGCATTGGCGTCCTCATTATACGTCTCTTTGTAGTTCTCCAAGAAGGAAACAACTTTGGGGTCCGTATCCTCCACAGAATAGTGGTTGGAGAAATAGCAGTCATTCAATGCGTCCATGTTCCCTTCAGACATCGATCCGATCACGCCGTCCCAGCCGTCAGCACCCAGAAGCGGAGCCGTGATGCCAATTTCTCGAGCCTGGGACGCGATCAGGGCGTCTTTGTTATAATACTCAGGCACAAACACAACATCAGGGTTCTGGCTCTGAATCTTGGTCAACTGTGCCTTAAAGTCCTTATCATCCGCACCATATCCTTCGTTGGCCACAATGGTTATTCCCTTGGATTCGGCAGTAGCCTGGAAAGACTCAGCCAGCCCTTGGGAATAGTCGTCCGAGGTATTATAGATAATAGCCGCCGTCTTAGCATTCAAGCTGTCTGCCGCAAAAACTGCCATCACTTCCCCTTGGAAAGGGTCTGTAAAGCAAACACGGAAAATATTGTCGCCATAGCTTGTTACATCCACATGGGAAGCCGTAGCCGACAGCATGGGCGTGCCGTCTTTGGCAGCCAGTTCCGCCACAGCCATGGTGGGCTTGCTGGTCACGTCACCCAACAGCGCCACAATCTTCGAGCTAATCAGGCGATTATAAGCATTCACAGCTTCCGCCGGGTCGCCCTTCTCGTCCAACACTTCAAACTTAACCTGTTTTCCCAAAACGCCGCCATTTTCATTGATTTCAGCAAAGGCTAGGTCTGCGCCTTTTCGGGTAGACGTCCCATAAACAGCCACATCACCCGTTAGGGGTGCCAACCCGCCAATCAGCAATTCATCAGCACCGCCACCACCGCCGCCGCAACCGGCCAGCAAAGCAACCATCATCAACGTGGCAACGACCAATCCCATCCATCTTTTCATCCTACTACCTCCCTGTTTCTCTCTCGCAGCCTACAACAGCCGCAACAAATATGTCAACATCTTGTTTATTATATAAATTCTTCTACAATAAATCAAGAAGAAACACAAACCTATCTATGTTTCCCCATAATTACCTGCCCAATCCCACAAAAAAAGGCCGATTCAACCAACCAATCGGCCTTCGTCTGCCCCCAGCACAGCCCGTCTCCAGTCTCTCCCAGCTTCCTCACCCTTAAAGGTCCGTCCTCTCACATCACGATCTGCGGACACAAGCGTAGCCCAATCAAGGCCTTCACATCACGCAAGCTCTCCTCATCTCTCACCTCAATCATCAGCCACCGGCCCATCGACATGCTGGGAGTCTTATCATATAGCTTAACAGTATCCTGAGAAAGGTCCGGCAGCAAACCCTGAACAAACGGCTCCTCCTTGCGCCCCACAACCACCAACGCCAAAAAGCTGCCCTTCTGCGGATAAAGGGTGCAAAGGGCCCGACCCGACTTTGTGTATTTCACATTCCAGCCCCGCTGCGCGCTGCAAAAACTAAAGCTCAGCTCCGGCTGCGCCCGGTAAGCATCCTGCAAATAGTCGTTCAGCTCCTCCCAAAGCCGGCTGTCCACATAGGCCGACAGCAATTCCCAATTTGGCTGGTTTTCACAGTCCAAAACAACTTCCCATTTGTTCAGCTTCTTCATCTGCTCCTCCCGCATGACGCCCAGCGCATTCCTCCACCCTAACAAAGGCCCTGCCCTGCTACGGCCGAATGAAGCTCATAGCGCGCTTTCTCTCTTTTTCAGGCTCCTCAACCTTCCCCTTCCCGTATTCCACCAATTTCATCAACCAGGCCATGTTTTTGCCCAGAATCCGCATAATCTGTTTCCCTTCCTCATCCTCAACCACCTCATTCGGCGAGTTTCCGTAAATCACATTCCAATAGTTGGATGTAGGCATCAACATCTCCGCATAGCCGATATAATGGTTCAGCTGGTCCATGGCAGGAATCCCCCCGCAGCGCCGAACAGCCACCACGCTGGCGCCCACTTTATGACGAAACAATCCGCCATTAGCAGTAGCCACATAAAACGCCCGGTCCAGAAAACACTTCATCGTACCCGACAAAGCAGCATAATAAACCGGAGAACCCAAGATCACGCCGTCCGCCTCTTCCAGCTTTCGAATCCATCCGTTCACAGGGTCATCTTGAATCACACAACACCCATCTCGCTTTTTAAAACACACATTACAGGCCAAACAACCCCGGATCGCATGCTTGCCCACCTGCACAACCTCAAGCTCAACATCCTCCCGCTCCAACTCCTCCCCAACCATTCGGATTGCAGCGTATGTATTCCCCTTCTCATGAGGGCTTCCATTAAACGCAACGACTTTCATCAAAAAAACATCCTTCCTTGCTAGATTTCCCCGGATTTTTGCCATTCATACCGAAATACTCCCATCATCTGCCCGCCATACTCTTCAATCGATTCTCCTCTGCCGCCCGCTCAGCCTCTCCAAAACCGCGTCGCCATTCTCCACCGCGTACCTGATTTTTCCAGATAAGTTGGCAAAATCAAACTATCCAATTCCCTCACCCCTGTCAAGAAACCCAGCAACGTATCACAACAACCCACACCCCACCCTTAAAACGCAGCAAAGACCCGGGATCGCTTGCCCCGCGTCTTCACCGTATTCCCAGCATACGCCCATACCAAAACGTCCGTCTTATTTTTTCAGCCCAACCGCCCAAGGGTTTTCCTCCCCCTTTTCAAACAGCGTACAACTCAAAAGGGAATATTCCACCATATCCGACACCGCCTGGTCCGTATAGAAGGCCATGTGCGGCGTCACAATCACATTGGGGAACGAGCTTAAAACAGCCAGCGCCCTGTTATCCAAAACCTGCCCCTTGAGGTCTCTGTAATAAATGGGCGTCTCCCCCTCTAAAACATCTAGGGCAGCACCGCCAACTCTCCCCGCCTCCAAAGCGTCAATCAGCGCCTGCGTATCCACCAAAGACCCCCGGGCCGTATTAATCAACACAGCCCCCTCCTTCATCTTCCAAATGCTGGCTTTATCCATCAGGTGCGAATTGTCCCCGCCGGCCGGAATGTGCAGCGACAAAATATCGCTGTTTGCATAAAGCTCCTCCAAAGGCACATAATCCGCCCATTTCCCAATTTCCCCGTCTGTCTGCCGGTCATAGGCCAATATCCGGCATCCAAAACCGCTCAAATTGCGGATCACAGCCTTGCCGATTCTGCCGGTTCCGATAATTCCCACAGTCTGGTTGCGCAATTCCCGTCCCCGCACCTTCCTCAAGGAATAATCCTGGCCAACACTGCGCTGCAATACGGTCTTGACATGCCTAAGGCTCATCAATATCAACATCACCGTATAATCCGCCACGCTGTGCGGAGAATAGCTCACATTGCCGATCTCCATGCCAATCTTCCTTGCGTGCTCCACGTCGATATGCTCATACCCCACCGTGCGCGTGGAAATATAGCGAACGCCCGCCCCATACAAGCCGTCCAACAGCGCCGCGTCTATAGGCGTGGTAATCACGCTAATACAAGAAATCCCTTCGGCCAGAGAAACGTTCTCCAATGAAGGCGCATCCTTGCAAAGCACCAGCTCCACGCCGTATTTCCTGCTAAACTGCTGGAAAAAATCCCTCTCATCTGTCCGATGGCTATACGCCAAAACCTTTGTCATTCCCCGCTCCCCCTTCCCTGCCAAAGCCTCCCGCCCTGTCCGCCTCCAGCCCATTCCCCCTGTTTTCGCAGCCGCACAAGGCTCAGGTTGCTGCCGCCCGTTCAAACAATGCCACGCATTCCACCCCCGGCGTCTGGGGAAACATATCAATCGGCCGCACAAACGCCGCCGCATACCCCAACTCCCGCAGCAGCGCAGCGTCTCGCGCCAATGTGCCCGGCTCACAGGAAACATATACCACGCGCTTGGGCCCCATATCCGCCACCCGATGCAACACCGCCGCATCACAACCCTTCCTGGGCGGGTCTAAAACCACCACATCCGGCAAAAGCTTCCCCTGCAAGTCCCGCAAAACCTGCCCCGCATCCCCGGCAATAAACGTCGCATCCACGCCGTTTTCTTTGGCGCTCCTGCGAGCGTCTTCCACCGCCGCCTGGGAATACTCCACGCCAACAACCCGGCAAGCACGCTGCGCCAGAAAAGAAGTGATGCTGCCCACACCGCAGTAAAGCTCCAATACCGTCTCGCTGCCGGTCAATCCCGCCGCGTCCACAGCCGCCTCATAGAGTCTTTCCGTCTGGAAAGGGTTTACCTGAAAAAACGACCGCGCCGAAACCTGAAAAGAAAACGGACCGATGGTATCCCGCAAAAATCCCTCGCCCCACAATACCCGCTCTTCCTCGCCTAGGATAACATTTCCCCTGCGGCGGTTTTGGTTCAGGGTAATCGATACCATGCCCGGAACGTCCCGCAACATTGCCGTCAACTCCCCCTCCCGAGGCAAGCGCTGCCCATTGACCACCAGCGTCGCCATCACCTCTCCGGCCCCGCTCGTGCGTACCACCACATGGCGAAGCAACCCTCGATGGCTGGTCTCATCATACGGCAAAATTCCATATCGCGTAACAAACTGCCGCACCTTCTCCAGCGCCGCCGCGCTTTTCTCGCTCTGAATCAGACAGTCCGCAATATCAACGACCATATGGCTGCGCCGGGCATACAGCCCCAAAACCGGCCGCCCATCACGCAGCGCCACAGGGTATGCCGCCTTGTTTCGGTAGCGCCATGCATTCTCCATCCCCAAAGTCGGCGCAACGATAACATCTCCCTCTCCGGCAATTTTAGAAAAACAGTCCGCTACCAGCTTGCGCTTATAGGCAAGCTGCCCGTCGTAGGACAAATGCTGCAAAGCACAACCTCCGCAGCGCCCGAAATAAGGGCAAGGAGGGGACGTGCGCTGGGGCGACGACCGCAAAATCTCCTCCAGCCTGCCAAAGCCAAAGCTCTTGCCCGCCTTCACCACCCGAACACGCACCCGCTCACCCGCAAGGGCGCCAGGCACAAACAGCGCATACCCTTCATAGCGGCCTACGCCTTCTCCAGCGCTGCCTAAATCCAGAATATCCAGTTCAATCTGCTCATTTTTTGCTACAGGTGCCCTCAAAATTCCCTACCCCAAAAGATACCGGCCAATCCCCTTGCCCGCTATCCGTTCCCTTCCCTGATTTCCCTGCCGCTACATAGCCTGTCCAAGTCCTGTGTCCAGGCCCAGCAAGCTTTACCTATCTCACACAACCCCGGCCCAGAATACTTTCCAATTCATCAATCAACGATCCGCAGCCATCCACCGTTAATTTCTCGCTGGGATAATATTTCTTCCTGCCCGCCAGAAAAACCACCTGCTTCTTCCCGGGAAACGCCTTCAAAGCCTGCATCAATCGCGGATCCTTCAGCCGGTCAACATCCTCCACATCAATATGCAAAACGTTTTCCTCTGTCGGCGTCTCAGAAAGAGGCGCCACACTTTCCACAATCAACACCGTCTCCTCATCCTCCCGCATATTCACCCGTCCTTTCACAGTCAAAATCGCGTCCTCCTGCAAAAGGCTCTGAAACCGGCTCAATACGGCAGGGAAAATCAACAAATTCACAGCGCCAAAGTTATCCTCCAGCGTAGCATAAGCCATCAGGCTGTTGCTTCGGGTCGCCTTGCTGCGCAAAGAAACCAAAATGCCGCCCAGCGAAACATGCTGCCCGTCCGATACAGCGCCCCCTTCGCCGCTAAAGCTTCTGCTGTCATAGCGAAAGCGCTTCATCTGCCGGGAAAAATCCTCCAAAGGATAGCCGCTGATATAAATGCCGGTCATCTCCTTCTCCATAGACAAAAGCGCCCGCTTGGGGAATTCCTCCACCTCCGGCAAACACATCCCCGGCGTCTCGTCCTCTATCATGGAAAAAAGGGATACCTGTCCGGCAATGTTGCGCTTCTTCTCCTGAGCCTGCCCATCCAAAACTTTCTCATAACACGACAAAAGCGCCGCCCGCTTAGCCCCGAAGCTGTCGAAACAGCCGGCTTTAATCAAGCTTTCCAGCATCCGCTTGTTGATGTGTTCAGCCGGAATCCGATCCGCAAAATCAAAGAAGTCCGAGAAAGGCTTTCTCTCCCTTTCCCGCAAAACCCCCTCCACTGCCGCCCGCCCCACATTCCGAATGCCTACCAACCCAAAGCGAATGGCGCCGTCCTCCACTGCAAAGCTTGCGTAGCTCTTGTTGATATCCGGCGGCAAAACCTCAATACCGTGCTTACGGCAATAATGGATATGCCCCGATACCTTGCCGCTGTCCCCAATATAGTTGTTGATCAGCGCAGCCATGAATTCCACAGGGTAATAGCGCTTCAAATAAGCTGTCCGATAAGATAAAACCCCATAAGCCGCCGCATGGGATTTATTGAACGCATACTGGGCAAAGTCCGTCATATCGTCAAATATGACCGAAGCGGATTTCTCATCCAGGCCGTTGTTCACAGCGCCCAATACTCCCTCCTCCGGCGAACCGTAGATAAACTTCTCCCGCTCCTGCTGCATAACGTCAGCCTTCTTTTTCGCCATAGCCCGCCGTACCAGGTCGCTTCGCCCCAGGGAATAGCCTGCCAAATCCCGTACAATCTGCATCACCTGCTCCTGATACACAATACAGCCGTACGTCACATCCAATATAGGCCGCAATTTCTCATGGGCATAGCGCACAGCGCTCGGGTCGCGCTTGCCCGCCACATATTTCGGAATCGAGTCCATCGGCCCCGGCCGATACAAGGAAATCCCAGCAATGATGTCCTCAAACGTCGATGGGCAAAGCTCCTTCAAAAATTGCCGCATCCCGGTGCTTTCCAGCTGGAAAACCCCCTCCGTATCCCCCTCACACAACATCTTATAAACGCTTGGATCGTCCATCTCCATACGAGAAAAATCAATCCGCTTCCCACTCTGCTGCTCAATGCTCTCCAGCGCATCCCGAATCACCGTCAACGTGCGCAAACCCAGAAAGTCCATCTTCAAAAGCCCCAGCTGCTCCAAATCCCCCATAGCAAACTGGGTGGTAATCGCTTCATCATTCTTCTGCAGCGGCACATATTCCGTCACCGGCTTCTTGGTAATCACAACTCCCGCCGCATGGGTAGAGGCATGCCTCGGCATCCCCTCCAGCTTCTTCGCCGTATCAATCAGCTTCTTCACCGCAGGCTCCCCAGCATACATCTCGCGCAGCTGTGGGCTGATGGTCAGCGCCCGTTCAATGGTCATACCCAACTCAAAGGGAATAGCCTTGGCAATGCGGTCCACATCCCCATACGGTATCCGCATCACCCGTCCCACATCCCGCACCGCCGCCCGTGCCGCCATTGTACCAAACGTGATAATCTGGGCCACCCGGTCGTCTCCGTATTTGCGCACCACATAATCAATCACTTCCTGGCGCCGCTCATAACAAAAATCAATGTCAATATCCGGCATACTAATGCGCTCGGGGTTTAAAAACCGTTCAAACAGCAAATTATATTGAATCGGGTCGATGTCCGTAATAAAAAGACAATAGGCCGTCAGGCTGCCCGCCGCACTGCCCCGGCCAGGCCCCACCATAATTCTCTGATCCTTGGCAAATTTAATAAAGTCCCATACAATCAAAAAATAGTCCACATAGCCCATCTGGTCAATTACGCCCAGCTCAAAATCCAACCGCTTCCTGTATTCCTCGCCGACAGCCCCCAAGCGCTTCTCCATGCCCTGCTCGCACAAAAAACGCAAATAGCCCTCATGGCTATAGCCGTCGGGTACGCTGTATTCCGGCAAATGAATCGACGAAAAATCCAGTTCCACCTTACACCGCGCCGCGATCTTCGCCGTATTGTCGCAGGCCTCAGGCAGGCTAGGAAAGAGCGCGCGCATCTCCTGCTCGGATTTAAGGTAAAAGTCCTGTCCCTCAAAGCGCATCCGGTTTTCCTCGTCCAAGAATCGGTTCATCTGGATACACATCAGAACATCCTGTGCATCCGCATCCTCACGCGAAACATAATGAGAATCATTGGTCACCACCAACGGAATCCCAGTCTCCTCGCTTATCTGAACCAACTGAGAATTAATCTGTTTCTGCAAAGCAATCCCATGATCCTGCAATTCAATATAAAAGCTATCCCGCCCGAACATGCCGTCCAGCCGCAGCGCCAATTTTTTCGCGTCCTCATAGCGCCCCGCCTCCAACAGCCGCGGAATATCTCCGGCCAGGCAGGCGGAAAGACAAATAAGCCCTTCGCAATGCTCGCTCAAAACGTCATAGTCAATGCGGGGTTTATAATAAAAACCTTTTGTAAAGCCCATCGAGGAAAGCTTCATCAAGTTTCGATAGCCCTCCTGATTCTCAGCCAGCAAAACCAAATGAGCATAGTCCTTATCCGTCCGTGCCTCCTTGTCCAGCATCGAACGGGAGGCCACATAAACCTCACAGCCCAAAATCGGCCTGATGCCCTGCTTCTGCGCCTCTTTATAAAATTGTACAATGCCATACATCACCCCATGGTCCGTGATGGCCAAGCTGTCCATCGACAGCTCCTTCGCCCGGGCAACCAAGTCCCGGATCCTCGCCGCACCATCCAGCAGGCTATATTCCGTATGCACATGTAAATGAGTAAATGCCAACTTTCTCCCCCTGTATCTAAAAGGCCCCTTTACCGATCAAAGCACGCAACGCCTCATATGCCTGCTGCTCCTCGGCCCCCTCAATCATCAGTCGAATACGCTCCCCTGCCTGCACGCCGCTGCGCACCAGCCCAGCGCTGTCCGTGCCCCTCACCGTACGCTTGCCGGTCTCAATCCCGATGCGCGCCTCATATTTCCCGCAAAGCCGAGCAATTTCCCCGGCAAATTCCTCATCAATCTCCGCTTTTACAACCACAATCTTCTTCAGCATCCAATCTCCCCCCGCTTTCCCCGAAGCTCCTGCGCCAGCTCGTCCAACCGCCGCAAACGATGGTTCATAGCACTGCGGCTGATAGGAGGCGACATATTCTGCGCCAGCTCCGATAGCGTCATATCCGGGTTGTTCAGCCGCGCTTCCGCCGCCATTTGCAGCTTGGAAGGCAGCGATTCATACCCGGCGTTTTTCAATAGATATTCAATGTTCTCAATCTGCCGGTACGACGCATCCAAGGTTTTCTGTATGTTGGCCGTCTCGCAGTTTACCATACGGTTCACATTGTTACGCACATCCTTCAAAACCCGAATATTCTCCAGCTCCAAAATCGCGTCATGGGCGCCGGTTAAAGCCAGGAAATCCGCAATGCTCTCCCCGTCCTTACAATATACGACATACGTCTGTTTGCGGCTGGAAACCCGGCATTTCAGGCCTAAAATCTCCATCAGTCTGCAAATAGCTTCTGCCAGCTCCAAGTTTTGCAGCACAAACTCCAAATGATACGTCTTTTTCGGATCACTGAGCGAACCGCAAGCTAAAAAGCAGCCCCGCAGAAAGGCCCCCCGGCAGCAATTGCGTTTAATCTTAGTCCAGTTAAATTCTACAACAGAAAAAGAATCCTGATTTTTGCGCAACACTCCAGCTTTGCGCAACAGCGCCTCGGCCTCCTCCCCTTCTAGGAGGATAGTATATGCGCTTTGCTTGGCGCTGCGCCGCGCTTCCCCTGTCAAAGCTTGCGCTTCAATAGCATAATACTCCTCCAGCAAAAACATCATGCGGTTTGCCACCGTCCGATTCTCCGTACGCAAAAACAGCTTCAGGCCCTGGGCAAACGAAACAGAACCGCAAATCCGCAGCAACGCCTCCAGTTCAAACTCGCCGCATTCTCGGTGCTGCTCCTCCACTTGAGTCAGCGACGCCTTCACATCCGATGAAAACGACACGCTCCCTCCACCTCCCTCACTTGCGATTGATATCCCTGTGGTCAATATAAACCTTGTTCCCCTTCTCTTTCAATCGGTCATACAAAGCCTCCGAAATGGCAACCGAACGGTGCCGCCCGCCGGTACAACCGATGGAAATCACCAAATGATCCTTTCCCTCCTGCTCGTAGTAAGGCAACAAGTAAGTAACCATATCCTCCAATTTATCCAAAAAACGATTGGTCTGGTCAAAGGAAAAAATATAATCCCGCACCGGCAAATCCCGTCCGGACATCTCCTTCAACTTATCAATATAGAAAGGGTTGGGCAAAAACCGCACATCAAAAACCAAATCCGCATCCAGAGGAATACCGTGTTTATAGCCAAAAGAAGAAATGGAAACCATCACACCCTCAATGGTGTTCTTTTCTTTGAGAAGCTTATGCAAAGTACCCCGCAATTGCTTGATGTTGGAACGGGACGTATCAATCAGATGATTCGCCATATCCTTCAACGGCATAAGAATCTCCCGTTCCTGAGCAATCGCCTGCAACAGCGTACAGCCCTTCTCCAAAGGATGCTTGCGGCGAGATTCTTTAAAACGGCGAATAATCACATCGTCGCTGGCGTCCAAAAATAGAACATCAATTTTAACATCCATTTCCCGCAGCTTCGTCAAATTCTCTTCCAATTCTTTCAAGAAATCCACTGCGCGAATATCAATTACCACAGCAACCTTACTCAGGTCAATAGCGGAATTTTTACTGGTGTCCGAGGATATAATGGAAATAATCCCCGGCAACAGTGCCGGCGGTATATTATCTACGCAAAAAAACCCCATATCCTCCAGGTTGCGTATCACCTGCGTCTTCCCCGCGCCGGAAAGCCCCGTTACCATCAACAATTCCATGCTCTATCCCCCTTTTTGCAGTTTAGAAGCGGGCCCTCCCGGGTATTGACCACCAGCCTTGCGTCAATCCCCGCCAATTCCGCATCACGTACCGCCCGAGCCGTATCACCGATACGCTTTGTCGTATGCGCATCACTGTTAATAGCAAAAACAGCACCTGCGGCTTTAGCCGCCTCCATCTCCTTCAAGCTCATAAAGTTCCTGTTCCCGTTTATCTCCAGGGCCGCACCGGTCTTTGCGGCTACAGCTGCCAACTGTGCCACATCCACCCGCGCCCCATAGTTGGGATGCACAACAATATCAATCGGGTAACGCTCCAGAGCCGCACAATAGGCTCTGGTTGTCAATTCAATCGTCCGCTGCTTGCAAAATGGCAGCCGGGCCGCTCCATGGAAATGCAGCATACTGCGCAGGCTAACCGCCGTCTTATGGTAACCCATCAGAATAATATCATAAAGCTTCCAATCCTTCTCCTCAACATCAATACAGCCGTCCAGCGCCATTAAATTGGCCTCCACGCCAAATAAAATGTCCATCCTGCCGGCATAATCCTCTCGCGCCCGCATCACTTCCGCATACAGCTTGTCCTTCTTGCGTACGCCGTTGAGAAAATGGCCAGGCCCATGATCGGTTATAGCAATCTCCAAAAGCCCCGCTTCAAACGCAGCACGAGCTATCTCCTCCACACTGCAACGCCCATCGCTGTAATACGTATGTAAATGATAATCCGCAATCAGCTTCATTTTACTGCTTCCCCAATTTCCTCGCCCCATACTTTTACTTCCGGCTCCAACAAAATCCCAAACTGCTCAAACACCCGCTTTTTCACCCGGGCCATCAATGCCAAAACATCCCGAGCCGTCGCACTGCCCAGGTTCACAATAAAGCCCGCGTGCTTATCCGAAACCATAGCGTCGCCTATTTTATCCCCTTTCAGCCCCGCCTGGTCAATAAGCGCGGAAGCATAGCCATCCGGCGGTCGCTTGAAGGTGCTGCCTGCGCTGTATTGATGCACCGGCTGCTTTTCACAGCGCTGCGCCAACAGCCGCTCCATCTCCCCCAGACAAACCCCAGCCTCCCCCGGAGCCAAAGCAAACACAGCCTCCAACACAACCATCCCGGTCTGTTTGATGATGCTGCTGCGATACCCCAAATCCAGCGTATCCGCC
>JBMNTQ010000012.1:0-23128 GCA_050945815.1 Christensenellales bacterium | reverse complement strand
ACTTCTCTGAGATTCATCTTTCATGTAAAATGGGTTCCCCAATATGGATGTTCTATCAACTTTCACATCATATGGTTCGATTGGTTTTTGTTTTCTTAAATTACAAATTTCTATCATACAATTCCCCCTTTCTAAATCATTACTAAATGTGCATTTTGTAATGTTATTTCCAACATTCTTTAACTAATTCACACTTATTACATTTACAATAATCGTTATCTGCACATCTAGGCACTTTCATATTTCTTTGAATTAGTTTAATAATGTCATCTCTTAATGGCTCGACATCAAACAAATCTGGTATATACCCATGTTCAAATCCTTGAAATGTACCATCCATATAATTCATTAATAATTGCTCAACTTGTTCTTTCATTTTTAATCTCCTTCAAACATTCTTCACAACTTTTCCTACACATCCAAATATCGTTGTCTATTATCACAAGTTCTGTATGTGGAATAGATTCGTGTACTACACCACAACCAAAACAATAGAATCCTATTCTACTACTTCTCTTTCCCCTTATGTTTTTGGATACTTCTAACCCCTCTATTGCGCTACCATTTGCAAATTCTATTCTAGCCAAATTAATCACTTCCTTAAATCATAATAAAACAAACATTTATCTTAATTTTAACTTCTTAATAACCTCATCAACATCTGTACCAAGTATGTCTTTTTCAGAGTTGCTTAAAATGTAATCCCTTGTAACAAAAATACTATCCACATCTCGCAAATCATTCAACCAAACCATATTCCTTTTTGTATATGGCTTTATAGAATCTTTATCAACTATACATTCTTCCCAATATTGTGTTCCCCAACTACTTGTATTTACTTGATATCTTAAATAATATACCCATTGATCCTCAGACGAATACCAAGGGGTATCTACATAGATATAGCCAACATGATATTCTCCATCTGATAAACTTTTTGCTATCCACTGAAAATTGTCTTGTTTATCAAAATCTTCGGCACTTCTTATGACAATTACTTCGGTACACCTTCTACCTTTATAAGACATTTTATCTTTTCCTCCTAAAATAATATAAAATGAAAGTTTGGTTATCACACAACCTCTTCTTTTGACCAAAATAATTTCTTCCCTATTTCAGATATATGACAACTACCTAATTTTTGTGCACATTCATCACATAAAATATCTACAGAGGTACTAGGAAAAGTTAATTCCTTATCACAATTAGCACATATAACTGTAGTAATCATTGCACCACCAATTCGAGAGGTATTAACATAATAACAATATCGACATAAGTGCTTTTCTTTAGTTCTTATTTTATTATGAGAATCAGCAAAATATTGAATTAATTTGGCACTCGTTTTTTCTATGTATTGTTTGTTTTGGTATTTGGCGTTTAGTTTTGTTGATTCGTCAAGTTTCATTTTTCTTGGTTCCATAAGATTACCTTTCGTTTACATAATCCAATAATTCTTCTGATGCTTCAGATATACCACAACCACAAATTACTTTTTTACCTATTTATATTTTCCTTTCATTATAAAATATCCCATTTCAAAACAACTTAAAAATAATCTATACTTTCTACAACCATATTCCCTTTTAAATATTCTTCATGGTTAAACTTAACAACACAACTTTGATCTTTCCCATTTGAAACATCTACTGACATAATATATCTTTCTGGACAGCATGTGGCCTTTTTATAAATATCTTGATAAACTAACTTTCTCTCTTCTGATAAATTCTCATATGCTTTTTCTGATTCAGGTTCACACAATATTTTTTCTATCATATATAATCTCCTTTCATTTCATGACAAATGTCCAATTTGATCATGTTATTTCTTAACCAAAGGGCACTCAATCATCTCTTCACGCTTATTAAAATATGTATCAACTACTTCCGATACTTTATTCCCACGCAATTTACATCTATATTCAATAAAATAACTTATACCAATCCTATTAGAATGTTCACAATTGAAACACATATAGTTTTCTCCTTTAAATTATTTGATCAATTTTTTAATTCGTATTAACTTATTTTCTTAATATTTTCTCTCCACCAATTTCTTGAATAATCCTTTCCAATAATATTAGTAGCAAAATTACTTACTAGTATTTCCTCTGGATCATTCTCATGTACTTCATCTTTATGATATTCTTCATTCCATCCGGGGACTTGTGAATAATATTCTGTTTCACCATTAAACAATCCAGTATCTCTATAAAATTTTTCTCTAACAAAGTACAATAATGATTTGACTGAGGTATATTTGTCAATAATTCTATGACCTAGTTCATGTAAGAAAACCCATTTAATACTTTCTGGAGTTTCATATTTTGTGCAATGAATAATTATTTTATTATATTCAGCATACCCTCTACGTGTAGTTAAATTAGTAATTTTAGTGTCTTCTTTAAATATAGAATCTTCGTCTGTAAAAATAACTTCAAAATCTTCTTTTTCGAGATAACTCTTTATCACGTATCCATTTGTTCTAGTAGATTAGTTATTTCAGATTCACTAATGCTATTTGGGTAATATGTAAATTTAACCATAAATCAACCTCCCTCATTCTCACTCATGCTTCCATTTACTCCATTTATCACACTCAAAATTTGAATGAAACCTCGATTTGGCGATGATTTTACATTTCGATAATATCTTCTAGTGCATCTTTCAATAACTTATTTAAATTATTATCTCCAACTATATGTAAGAATCCATTATCATAAGTATGAAATGTCATTTCATAACTATCTTCATTGTATTTTCTAATAGTTATTTTTTTAATGTTTAATCCTAACTCTCCTTTAATCATATAAACCCTCCTTAGTTAAAATTTTATGAAAGGAGCAAACTCCCATGTTTTATTCCCACCGTTAGGGATTCGGTTTTTAATGGGTATGGAACTGATTTTTCAACCCCTTCGCTCCTTGTTTATATTATAAATGTTTCCAAGTCAGATGTCAATACTTTTATTTTTGTAATGTGTTAAAATTCTTTCATCTTAATTGCATTATAATTTATTAAAATATCTTTCAAATGTGATTTCTTATTTGAAACACCATTTTGAGTTATTGCATACCTTAGTGCTTTATTTTCAGCACACAGTACACAGTATTCTTGTGCCCTGGTTAGTGCAGTATAAATCCATTCTTTGGTAAGTAAAGTATAGGCTCTAAAGTCAATTCCTATTATAATTACCTTGCTTTGCGATCCTTGAAACTTATGACAAGTCGCTGCGTAACCTAATTCAATATACTTCCAATGTTTCTGAGGAACAATAATTTCTCCAATAGTATTAAAGTCAATTATCATATAGTTTGGTTGAATGTCTTTAACAATGCCTATATTTCCATTAAATATAGGAACATAATTTATAGGTTCATAGTCATCTAAGAAAATATCTTCTTCATAATTTGAATTAGTATTTGGCAATGTTTTATAATTATTTCTTACGTTCATTACCTTGTCACCAACACGAATTTTATACTTTAAGTCTTTTGTGTAGTTTATCTCTATCTCTTTTAAAGTAGGATTATATGGATTATAAATTGCTTGTAATTCTTGATTAATGTAAAAAGTAGAGGCTTTGCCAGTAGTTTTCATAGGAAGAATAACTTGAATATCTAATATATTATCAACTTTTGAAAGATGTGTTTTAAACTTTTCAATAATTTTTTGAGCAGTTTTTTCTTTATTTAAATAAATATCTAACTCTAAATCTTGTAATTCTCCTCTAATTTCAACATCATTAAAACTATCTGGACATATTTGAATACCGTTACGAACTTTAATGCTTTCAGTAATAATTGCAGATTTTTGTGCTTGCCTATGAATTTTATCTAATTTAACTACTGGAATTTTTTTTGAGTTAATAATATCACATGCAACATTTAAAACTCCTATACTTTCTAATTGTCCTATATCTGCAAGCATAATTAATTTCGCTCCATTTTTTATAGCTTGAATTAAACTATAAAATAAATGCCCACCAATCATTGACACTTCATCTACAATAATAATATCATCTAACAAAGGATTCTTTTTATCAAACTTAAATCCTTCTCCTGGAACAAAACCTAATAACCTATGTATTGTATATCCAGTAACATTTGTAATCTCTGTCATTCTTGCTGCTGCTCTACCACTTAAAGCACATTGAGAAAAAGAATAATTACCTAGAACTTTTAACATCCCTGCCACAATACTGCTCTTGCCTGTACCTGCTAAACCTGTAATCATTACAACTTGATTCTCTAATACGGTTTTTATACCTTCTATTTGTTGGTCTGTATAACTCCATCCTTGTTTTTCTTCAACTTCTTTAATTTTTTCTTCCCATTTTTCATATTTAAAATTATTTTCACCATTTAATAATCTAATTAATTCTTCTGCAATTTTAAATTCTAATTCATAGTATTTTCTTAGCCCAATTTTTGTTTTATCTTCATCCCACCAAAGAATATCTTTCATACTATATAATACATTTCTTAAATGTTCATCATCTATTTCATCTCCTATATTTGCTACAATACCATCCATCAAAAGTGAAGGCGAAATAAATGAATCTCCATCTTGTGCATTTTTTTCTAAGAAATGCATAATAAATGCTTTTATTCTTTCAGGAGCATGAGGATGAACCCCTGCTCCTAAAGCAATACCATCTGCTTTTCCCCATCCTATTCCATCTACTTCATCTGCAAGAATATAAGGATTATCTTTTATTTTTTGTACGGCTAATTCTGAAGAATGATAAAAATTAACTATTTTCCTTATTTGTTGAGGAGTTAAACCATATTTATCTAATTCTATATATGCAAATGAATAGTCCTTATGTTCTTTATATCTTTCAATTAATGCAACAGCAGTTTTAACTCCTATTCCTTTAACTTTAGTTAGTTCCTTAATATCTTCTTTTTCTAATACATCCATTGGGTTTTTTAATATTTTATACATATTTCTAATTTGTGTTGGTGTAATGATTTTAGATAAAAATATCTTTTGACTATCTTCACTATCCAAATCAGCACATATTCCCATGTAAATTAAATTATATTGAATTCCCCATTTAGGATCTTCTACTTCATTGCCAACTACTGTAAAAGTATCTTGATAATTAGGTTCACTCATAACTCCTTTTACAATAAAACCATTACGTTTATCAACTTTAATACTTCCATATTCTCTATCTAATAAGGTTACATATAAAATTCCCCAATTATCTTTATAATATCTTATTTTATTTACTTTTACAGTACATTTAATTTTATTTTCATTAGTTTTATTTTCACTCATTAGTTTGTATCCTTTCAGTTCTTAAAATTAAATCTCCATCAAGAGTAATACCTTCTATTAAAGTTGTGGTATGAGAGTAAATTGTATCCTTATATCTATATGGCTTAAATTGATTTCCTCTCCTAAAGCCACATAATAATAAAAGATTCCCTCTGCTAAACCAAGATTTTTCTAAAATAGTTTTCTTTCCTTCTTCATTTTTTGCTGAGATTTGACGGTCATAATGATAAAATGCTCCATCGTAATATTTAATATTAACTACTCCATCTAATGTCAATAATGCTATTGTATGTTTGTGTTTATTTTTATCTAATACTGTTCCTACAATTCTAACTATCTCATATTTTGGTCTTTCTATACCTTTTCTCATATATGTATCTGCTACTTTGGGTTCGATAGGCAATTCAAAGAAATTAACAATATTGTATTTTTCTTTATTAACATGAGTTAATTCATGCCCAGAATAATAAAAACACAATGAATCCATTTCCCATTTAGAAATACTACCTTCGGCATGTTTACTCCATAATTCATTATACAAATAATTATTATATTGTTTTAAAACTTCTTCTTGACTTATCCACTTTTTAAATCCTTCCATTTTCTTATCATATTCTTTTTTAAATTTCTTTTCAGATATAATTATTGAATTATCTATGCAGTCAATAATATTATCATCTGAAAAATGTTCCTGATAAAAAGGATAAGCAATTTCATCAAGTCTTATTAATCTATCACTGTATCCTTTTTTAGTTGGTTTTTTTGAAGGTACAATACCATGAATAAATTCATTTTGAATAATATAATTTTTAAAATTATAATATCTAAAATATATTTGCATTTCATCGGGTACAATATTTGCTTCTATAACATTATTAATATTTCTAACACCTAATTCTTTTTTAGGGTCATAAATTTGGGTTAAGAAATCTTTCATTATTTCAAATCTAGGTTTATTTTCTAAATTGTCAAAACACCCTGCTTTAATTAATTGAATCATTTGAGAGTTTTTAACCGAAGAATTTTCGCATAATACCATTCTATTAAGAAAATCTTGAAGTGAATTATAAGGTCTATTATCTATAATTTGATTAACTACATCATCTCCTATCCCAATAATTCCCTTCAGTCCAAATATAATTTGACTATTTTTTATATCTGCTTTAAAACCAAAATCTGCTTTATTTATGTCTGGAAGTGCTATTTTAACTCCTCTATATTGCATATAACCTATTGAACTAGCTATTTTACCATAATCACTAGATTTATTTTCTTCTAAATCTGCATCTGCTCCTGCATTAACTGTGAGACAAGCAGTTTCCCAATATAATTTAGGGTAATGATATGCTAAATTCATTTCTTGAAGTCCTATACATGAATAAGGAGTCGTATGACATATGGAGAAGGAATAACCGAGCTGACGTTTAATTTGTACATTCCAAACATAATTTAATAAATTTTCACTTGTGCCTATTTTTTTACCTTGTTCAAAAAATAATTCTTTTGCTTCTTCAATAATTTTACCTTTTTTCTTAGCTATCCCTTTTCTCAATTTATTAGCCTGTTTTAAGTCAAATCTTGCTATTTTTTCATCCATTGATAATTGCATAACAACTTCTTGGGTATCAGCAACTCCATATATTTTTTTCAAGCGTTTTTCTAAAACTTTAATTTCTTCAGGAGTTAAATTATAATATTTCATTTCTTGATACCATTTATTTATATCAGTTTTATATTCAACATATTGATCTACAGGTTGCTTTTTCCCATCCCCCATTAATCTCATTAAAGAATTTACAACTGCCATTTCAAACATATTAGTTGGTTTTACTTTTTGTGCTGCCTGTAAACCTACTTCAGTATCAAATTGAAATAAATCTACAATTGTATTATCTCCAATCATTTGCCACATTTCAGGGGTTTCATAATCCAAAACATCAGGATGAATATATTTATTATAAGTTTCTCTTAAACTTCCTTGCCATTCCATATACCCATCTTCAACTAACATATCTATTGTTGCTCTTATTTTATCTAATGCTTCAATTGTAAGTAAATCTACTTTTAAATTACCACAATATTCACTATCATTCATGTTCCATTGACTTATATATTGACCATTTGGTGCTTTCATCCTAGCGTTGAAATTAACAAAGTTATCATTATATATAAATACTCCAGATGCATGAATAGAACGCTTATTAATTAATCCTTCAATTCCTAAAGCAACTTCAAGTAAATTTTCATATGAGTTAATTTCATTAATGAATTCTTTTATCGGTTTTCTTTCTTTTTCTTCATTACCTTCTATGCAATCTTTAATTGACCAGTTACTTCCTCTTTCAAAAGGTATCATATCAGCAATATATTGAGCAGTATCATTGTCTATATTTAATCCTCTACAAGCCGTAAGAATAGCACTTCTACTTCCTTCTGTGCCAAATGTGCAAATGTTTAACACTCTATCTTCTCCGAAATAATTTTGAAGTGCTTTTAGAATTTGTTTTCTCCTGTTCGCTGCTGTATCTATGTCAATATCTGGCATTTCAGGTCTGCTACTAGTTAAATGTCTCCAATGAGGTAAATTCCATTGTAAAGGATTGATTTGTGTAATATCTATTAAATAACATATAAAAAATCCAGTTACAGAACCTCTAGCTACACCAACTAAACTATCTCCTTCTTCCCACATTATATTAATGATTTGTCTAGTGGTGACATAATAGGAAGATAATTTAGTATTAATTACATTTGTAATTTCCCAAAGTTCTTTTAATTCAGTGTTAATCCTATCTAATATTTGGTAAAAATATTCTTTACTTAATGTTTCAGTCCATATTTTTGATTTAAAACCATCTTCAATAAGCTTAAATAAATATCTGTCTTGTTCTTCATCACTATATGCAAAGTTTTTAATGTATGGATATTTATCATATACTTGTTTAAAAATATGCTTTACTTCAAATTCTGGCAATGGAATTTTAGGTACTAAAACATCACTTTTAAAATCATAATTCTCAACCATTTCCCCAATTAATAAAGTGTTATTTATAGCTAAATCAATATCTTCTTCATCTAAATAGGAGAGATATTTTCTAATTTCTTCAATACTTTGCAAGTAAGTAGATGAATAAAAATCATCTACCTCTCTTTCTTCATCTTTAGAATTCAAATACGCTGCGTGAATTTTTCTATCTTCTCTTTTTATATAGTGAGTATCAGTAGTTACAATCCACTTTAATCCATATGCTTTTGCTATTTGAATTGCTTTTTTATTAAATTCAATTTGCTCAATCATATTTGATGGTTGTATTTCTATAAAGAAATAATCTTTACTAAAAATATTGATACACCATTCTATAAAATTATGTATTTGCCATTTTATATTTTCTACTTGTTTAATTTTATTTTGTTTTTCTGCTTCAATCAGATTTAAAACTAACTGAGGAAACTCCCCTCCTAGACAGTTATGAACAAGAATATTATTAGCTGTAAATGAATGATCGTTTTCAACTTTCATACAATAAACTTGAGTAGTTTGATTTTTATTAATTTCAATATTAATTATTTTATTTTTCATATACAAATTATTATTATATTCTAATGGAATATCTTTTTCATTCAATAAAGTTAAATCAATATTAAAATTGAGTTTATCTCCCCATATATAATCTGCAATATATAATGCTAGTTTAGATGTAATTTCTATATAATATGCTTCTTTATGATTTACTCCATTTATATTTTTTTCTTGTGAAACAAAGCAAGTTGGATTAATATAATTTCTATGTAAAATATGTATTACATCATAAATTAATTGTTTAGAAATTGTTGCATAAACAATTCTTCTTTTCGTTTTTTTACTATCTAATTTATTAACAGAATTTTGAAAATATCCATCTCCTAAAAACAATCCTTTGATATAATGCATTTGCATTCCAGGATCTAAGTATTTTATAAATTCAGGACAATGTTTATTTTCTGCGCCTTGTGTAAACCAATGCCTAAACACTCTAGCTAACTCAATAGATACAAAATCTATTGATACGCCATTACTATTTTTTTTATTTCTAACTTTACCCTCTATTCCAAAAATATCTTTAATTGTATTTATTATAAATTTATGTATATTTGTTTCTTTTTTATGCATAGTGAATGTAATACCACTATCATTATACATAAAATTTCCTTCTGCTGTATATAGTCCTAATAGTATTAAAAGGTTTTTATCAATAACTATATTAGATTTTTTTAATTCTTTTCTATTATGACTATAAATATTTGCTTCTTTATAATCATTATTTAAACTTAATGTTTTAATATTATTTACAGTCATATCAATAGGAGTAAGAAAAAAATCTCCTTTTTTTAAAAATTTTGCTTCAACCCACTGAGGATTATATTGTTTTAGATTTCTTTTAAATCTTTGTCTATTATTTCTTTTAAATAGACTTTTATTTTTATTATAGTAATTTAAGTTTTTATAAAGTGTATAATTTTTAAAATCTTCTTTTTTAATAATAAAATATTGATGATTATCTGTAGAAGTAATATGAAATGTTGCTCCTTTTGTTTTTATAGTATATAAATCTCCATTATATACTCTTGATGTAGGAACAATAACCTTTTGATAACAATTATTATGAGTTAAAACTTTATTACCTTTTTGAATATTTTGAATAGGAATAATCCCTATATCAGTAATAATATCTGTATTTTCTATAAAACATGCTGTACTCCCTATAACGTGATTTCCTTTAATAATTCTTTTTAGGTCACTTTTAGCAATTGGCACTCTTTCCATTTGACCAGTTTTATAAAGATTATCCCACGCTTTAGAAGATAATTCTCTAATTTGCCTATGTCCTTCTTTGTCTCTTGCTAGTAAAATAAAATGATGGAATTTTGTTTCACCTGAAATATAATTATCTTTTAAGCAATATTTATCATCTACTAAATATATTTCATTACCTAGAATTAATTTCCAGTTATCGTCAATTTTATTTTGCTCTTTTAATTCTTTAAATCTCTGAATTGCTTTAATATGCATACTAACGCTTTCATGATCAGTTATGGCTACTCCTAAACTACCTAACTCAACAGCTCTATCAATTAATCTATCTACTTTAACAGTACAATCAATTAAACGAGTATTAGAACCACCATCAGTATGATTATGTAAATAAATAATGCTCAATGTATCACCTACTTAAAATACAAATTTCTTTGTTTGTTTTACATTAAAATCACTTATTATAACTTGTGCTGAAATATTTCCATTAAATTCATTGGTTTTACATCTACCAACCACATCTATTTCTACTGTTTTCCCATTATTTTTTATTTTATTAATTTGTTCTTCGTTACAGTTAAATTTAATAAATTCGATGTTTCTGTGTATAAACTTAATTGTATTTTGTTTCTGTCCAAGAATTGATATATCATCAACAATTACCACTAATCCAGTAAAAGCAATTAGAGGTTCATCAACCCCTCCACCCCAAATATCAGCATATTTGTTTAAATTTAACACAAATTCACTAGTGATTTTATTTGAAGGAATAATAAAATCTACATTATATATATCTTCAAAAATCACATTCTTCAACTGACTATTAAATATATTATTTACCTCAATGATATTATTATATGTAATACCAACGCCACAAGCATTTGGATGTCCTAAAGCGTATATAAATTTTTTAGAATCTAATAAAAATTGTTTAATGTTTTTAATAACGCCTTTATCATAACCCCTAGCACTTCCACCATAATGATTTTTTTCTGCATTAAATCTTAATAATATTACTGGTCTTTTATATTTTTCTGCTAGTTGAGTAGCTACTAAACCAGTTAATGTTTGTTCAAGTATTTCTGTTACATCAACTATTAATATTTTATTTTCTAATAATTTTTTTTCTTTAATTCTTTGTTCAATTACATCTAAATTCTTATCTCTTTCTCTATTTTGTCTTGCTTTTACATTAGCACAAATTCTTGCCATTGCTTCTGCAATAGGTTGTTGAGTTTCTTCTTTTTCTCCACGTTTTTTATAAGGCAGAGTTTCTTCACTTCCAATAAATGCTTTAAACATATTTTCTTTTTCTTCTTGTGTACCAAATCGAACACAAGCATTAATTAATGGAGCAATATAAAAAGCTACGTTAATAATATTAATAATGCCTTTGGTGAAATATGATTGTTTTTCAAATAATGCTTGCACAAAAGGATTGTTAATTTTCTTTAAACCTTCTAATACATAATATCTTGTTTCTAAACTTCTTAAATCCATAACGTCTGCAATACTACCCAAAGCAACCAAATCTAAAAATTGATCAGCATATTTTACATTTAATCTATCATCTAATGCTTGACAAAGTTTATAAACAACTCCCACGCCTGATAATTGACTATTAGGATAATTTCCAATTTGATTGTTTACTATAATTGCATTAGAACTTTCTTTCTTTGTTTCATGATGGTCTAACACCAGACATTCTATACCCTTTTCTTTTAGTTCTTTATGTTGTTCATAATCATTACTACCTGCGTCTGGAGATATAACAAGTGAAACATCTTCAGGAATTTTATCTAAGATGATACCATGTTCTTTACCTTTCGGTGTATTCCAAATAATATTGCTATTTGGGTAAATTAATTTTATATAATTAAATAGTAATGCACTAGAAGTAAATCCATCGCAGTCTCCATCTATTTGAATGAACATTATATTATTATTTTGTAAATGCTCCAATAAACAATCTACTGCTTTATCTATGTTTTTTAATTGTGAATAGTGATATGTATGGTTTTTATTAACAGTTAAAAAATTATCAATATTTTTAATTCCCCTATTATGTAAAATTACTTCAATAGGATTAATTAAATAATCATTTTTCCCAATTAATTGAAATTGCATATCTCTCCATCTTCCCCATTCTTAGTTTTTATCTCATACTTATGCTTCATTAATTCTAATAAAATCTCTTTTCCCATATCTGAAGGTGATGCCTTATATGGTAACAAACCTAAATCATCCCATATTATATATGTAGTTACATAAGGAGTAAAAGAATATGCTTGTTTTAATATTTTTTCTCCAAAATCATATGCTTCTTGTGTGTTAGGTTCTTTAAACTGCTTATCATATGCTATAAAAACTTCTTTAGGTTCCAAAGATAATATCATATTTCGTTGCCATTTTGAGATTGACATCCCACATGTTGCAACAGCAAAACAATCTTCATTAAAGAAAGTATCGCATTGCATTACTGCTTTTTCAGATTCAAATATTATTACTTTTTTAATTCGTTTGATTGCTTCTTTATTATGATTTAAACCAAATAAATTTAATCCTAATGGATGATTATATACCTTTCTTTCTACAATCAGGGGCATATATTTTTTACCTGCTAATATATCTTCTTCTCGCAATGCTCTGCCTCTTATTCCTATTAAATTATTATCTATATCATAATGAGGAATGACTATTTTATCATCTTTGATATAGTATTTAATACCATATTTAATCATTGTTTCAATTGAAATACCTTCATCTATCCATGATTGATGATAACACTCTTTAAAAATATCTAAAATTTTAGTGTTTATAATTGGAATATTAGCTTTTGGTTTTTCAATTCTTTTATAACGTTTTATCCATTCCCAGTCATCTATTAAGTAATCTTTTTTAATAGATGATAGCACAGATGAACAATGAAAATGTTTATTAGTTAATGAAGCAACATATTTTATACATTCATAAAAACCTATTTTTATATTTTTTTGTAATTTAGAACGTCTTACTAATTCATAAATATCAAAAGTATCTTGACAGCCTGTGTAACATTTAAACAATTTACTATCTTTGTAATAATAGAGTTTATATGAACCGCCTTTTGAATTGTGACATACAGTTTCAAATATTAAATCACCATTTTTATCTGTTTTGGGGTCATTACTACCCAAATCTTTTAATATTAATCTAACATCTTGTTCATCTAATTCTTGTTTAATTTTTTCTTTATCTAGCATTATTCACACTCCTTAAAAGTTGAATAATACTGTTGAAGAATTTTCTTTATCTTCTTTACTAATTTTTATTTCTTTTTCATCTATAGAATGTTCGTCTAACATCGCATCAATCATTTCTATTTTTGTAGATTCTACAGGAATTATTTGGTAATCACTATTGGTTAAAAATAAATCTTGAATTCTCAAATTCCCTAAATTTATATGTAACCATAATTTTACTTTTGATAATTTACCTCTCCTTACCTTATAAATATGATAAACCATATTAGGTACAGGATATATCCCTTTAGACAAAATTGGCTGTAATGCTTCAATATCAGTTTTTGTCGGTTGTAATACTACAACTCCAAGATCAATCTTATCTGCCAAGGATTTTGCTCCTCTTAAAACATTTTGGTCAGCATCCCTTACATTTTTATACTCACCTGATGTTTGAGTAGCGCTATCAATATGTATATTCAATTTATTACACATAGATTTTAATCTATCAGAAAACATTAACAATACTTGATCTTCTCTTAGTCTCATACCTCTAGAAGCAGTGGCTATCTCAGATATTAATTTCATTGATGTATGTATATAATCAAATAGTACATATTGCACCTTATGATCAATTTGATATCTACGTATTACTGTCTCAATGTCTTCAATATTAAAGTCCGACATATACTCAATCCATAAAGGTGATTGTTCAATAAATTGTATTGCTTGATCTACTCTTTCTTCTTCATCTCCAGTATATCTACCATCTAATATTTTATCTTCTTCCACTCCACTAATATAAGCAATAATCATAGTTTGTACTTCTTCAATTTCAAGTTCTGTAGTTATATAAAGTGTCGGCTCAGATATACCTCTATACATCCATTTTTTTTCTTTTAAACTCCATATATAAGGTATAGAATAACTACAAGCATCTGAACAAGCAAGTCTTGAATTATGATTTATTAACCCATTCGCCACAAATGAATGAGTATTAGGCACAGTAAAATCATATACTATAGATTCATTTTCAATAATATTATCTATATCAACAAAACACATATTATTAGATATATTATTTATATATATTAAGTTCCTGTCATTAGAATCTATATTGTTTGTAATACGCCTTATTCTTTCTCTACTAATGTTTCTCCCATTGATTAAACTTTCATAAAATGTTAGTTGATTAATATGATAACTATACTTTTTTGTTCTATTATATTTATAATCTGATACATTTTTTTTCAAATAGTTATGCAGCCATAAAAGTTTTTCTTTCCCATAAAATAAGTCAATGTTATTATTAATAACTTCTGGTGAATTAAATATTTCATCTAATTTATTTTGTTTTTCCAATGCATATTTGAAACCAATATTATCTTTAAAAATATTTAACATCGTCCGATTTAAAATTGAAATAACATAATATGGCAGTCCATTAACTATTTTAGTTCTAAGCCTTGAAATTATACCAAAATTTAATAACATTATATGCACTTCATGAGACATTCTTTTTGATGCAGTAGAATATTCAAAAAATCCATTTGTGATAGAACCATCTGTATCAAATAAACCTTGAAGAAAATTTTTTACTACAAGTTTAGTACCTGTCATTATAGGTGTTGGAATATTCTTATTCAGAGAAGTATTCATAGTTAAACCACAAATATTCTCAAAATAATCTATTGTATCTTGATTGCCGTATTCATGATTACATCCTTGTTTTTTAACATATGTAGATATATCGTTTACACCAATAATCTTTTCTTTTAATATTGTATTTATTTTTTGGTATATATCCTCATTCTGTTTTGAATACATTAATTTGTTTCTTTTTTTAATTCCAGTAGAAACATTATTATATCCATCCCCAGTTAAAAAACCTAATAAATATGCTATATCTAAATCCATTTCATTTGTGCCAAACATATTATTATTCAGACTTATCATCACTTTATCAGTTTTTTCTATTTCCCCAATTTTTTTAAAGTAAATATCTCCTTGTTCATTACTAACTACAATTGGATGTTCATATGTCCCTTCGATTTCGTACCCCAATTTTGTAGTTATCTTTTTTGTTTTTTGGAGTCCCATGTTAAACCAATGAGATGTTGGCAATATTTTTCTTTCTGCATTATTAATATCATAGGATACAATATTAGCCACACACTGTTTATTCGTAACTTGATAATAATTTGGAATATCCTCAATTTTTATCAGACCTTTATCAGTGTATATTAATGTATTTCCTACAACACATTTTCCAATTCCTGTAGGAGCAGACCTTAAATAAAACTTTTTTAATCTTGCACCTCTAGCAATAGTATTCATAATATTACTTGCCATTGGAATTCCAATATCAGGAGTATCCTTGCATTTTTCTTTTAATTCTTGTAAACCTTTTCCTGCTTTTTGTCCTTGATTGTTTATATTTACTAAATGCTTATTTTTTAGTTTTACTATTTTTTTATCAACTATATTAAAAATATCTTGAACAGAATAATTATCAAATTTGGCTTGCATTTTTTCTTGTTCTCTTGGTTCGACAATTGTTTCGTCATATATTTCTTTTATATCAGTTCCTTCTTCAACCAGATCCCTAAGTAAAGTAAACTTCTTTATACGTTGATAATAATAATCAAAATTCTCTAGTTTACTATTATTTTGACATTCTAAAATATAATCCATGCCATTATTTTCATTAAATATTTTATATTGCAATTCATATGAAGATAAATAATTATCAATTGCAATACAATCTATTTTTTTAGTTCCTTGAAGATATAGATTATAAATTGAAGCAAAAATCATTTTATGAAAGATTTCATCAAAATCATCTCTATCAAGATTGTATCTACTATCAATTAACAAATCAGGTTTTTGTAAAAGACAACCTAACACTTGAAGATAACTTCTTTTACAAGAAAGACTCAAATAAAATTCACCTCAATTCCTCGATGTCAATTAACTTATTGATATTATTTTTAGGTTTTTTTATTTTAATAACCTTTGAAGTTACAATATTTTCTAGATTTAATTTCTCTAGTTGTTTTTTTACAGAAGTTTTAGTTTTTTCATATTCTTGAGCTTCTTCGTATACATATGGAATTATACCAACACAATCAGATACAACTGGATTTTCTTGTATTTCATAAAAGTATTTTAATGTAATTAACATTCCTTTATAACTAAATTTATAAGTATTATAATAATCCTTTAATAGTTTATATATTTTTACTCCCAATTTATTAGTATTTAATAATTCCTTTAAATAACTAATTACTTTTTCTTTTGCTAATATTTCTTCATCCGAAATGTCTATTTCTAAAGCAATATGTGTATCTTGTTGTATCTCTTTTTTTACTTTCTCAATTTTTTGTTTCTCTTTCTTTTTCTTTACCTTTTCTTTTGTTGTTTTTTTAGAAAATTTTACAAAACAACTTTCATGATAATATCTACCTTTATATTCAAAACTTTCTTCTTTAGTTACAACTTCTTTACATAAAGGACATATTCTTGGTCTGCCTTTGCCCATATTTTCACTCCATTAAAATATAAATAGGCAGACTAAGTTAAAATCTGCCTATTCAATTATTTACTTAATTAATTTCTTATAAATTTAATTCTTTAATAGTATCTATCAGGTCATCATAAATAACCGATACCACTTCAATTTGTCCTTTAGTACATTCACTTACTTTTTTACCTTTACCAAGATGTTTTTCTACAATTTCAACTAGTAAATCTGCTTTATCTGCTTCAATAAATTTCTCTCCTGCTTTTCCTACTTTCTCCATTAACTCGTTGAAATCTATTTTTTCAGATTCAAATGCTGCTTTTTGTTCATTAAATGATACTGCTGTGATTCCTTCTGCTTCTTCTTGGCGTTTGATTGCTTCAATAACTACTGTTTCTAAATTTTCTGCAGTAAAATTCTCAATATATGTATCAATATAATCAAACCTACTTCTAGCAAAAAATTCATCTGTTTGAGCTAAATATCCCGAAGAATTAATTACTTTTCCATTTTCGTCTACACCATTTGATTTAACATAAACTACAATATCACAGTTATCAACAATAGGTTCTAATGCCCTTTTATCTCCTTTAGGCATGACAAATCCATCTTTATTTTCAGTTTTATGTGCTATAAAAATAATAGTATATCCAGCACCAGTAAGTTTATTAATTTCTTCCCAATATTCGGTTTCATATTCTTTCCAAAGTCCAAAACCATCATTACCATCTTTTATACGAGATACACCATATAATCCATTTATGTATCTTTGGCAATATTTTGCTGATGCTTCAACCTCATCAAAAATAATTGTATTATAAAGTTCTTTTGCTTTTTCTACAGTTGCCGAACTAGTTAATTGTTTATTAACTTTTTTAAAGTCTGCCCATGAGTTAATAGGAACAAATGGAACACCAGAAATAGCATTTACACCTTTTTCAAATGGAAGATAAAATGGTTTTTTCATTCTTGTCGCTTGTTTTGTTTTACCTAAGTTGTTAGAACCATAAATCATAATTCTTTTACCTTCAAGACCTTTGGCAACCACAGATACTTGAGGATTAAAAATATCAGACATATATAAACATTTCTCCTTTCAATTTTATCTTTCGTTCAATAAGGTAGATTGAAAAATTAATCTATCTTATTACTTATATTTTTTATTTTTAAAACGGAAGTGCTTTTCCACTCTTAGGAGTTGAAGAAGCAGTTTTCCCTCCAGAATTTTTAGGTGCATCTTTCTTTTTCTTTAATTCTTCTAGCATCTCAGTTCTTACTGCCATAGCATTTTTTATAGTTTCTATACTGAAAACATTAGGATTATCTTCTGTATATGGTTCACTACCACCAGTAACAATAAGTTCTCTTGTAGTTACTGTATTAATAACTTCTTTAGGTTTACCAATTGCTACAGGTACAAGTGTTTTAATTGTAGTAATAGAAATATTCACATCTCCATAAAGTTTAATTGTTTGCCCAGGTTCATATAAAGATTCAACACCTTGAATTATTTCCGGGTCATTTACAATGAAATCCATAGGAACGATTTTTCCATTATAAACTGGTACTAATCCACTAATGATTTTATTACCTGTGACTTCCCCAGTTTTTGTATCCACTTGATCAGCAATTTTATGAATGAAAGTTTCTACTTCAAAAGTTGCTTTAGGATTAAGTTCTTCTCCTGCTTTTAGTCTATTAATAAAATTCGTTTGTACTTTTACATCAGATTTTAGCACACCAGCATTATTGTAATAGTCATTTACAACAAGTTTCGCTCCTGAAATACGCACTTTATCAGCTTCATCTTTACCAACTTTAGCAATAGATTTATACTCGTCTTTTACTGTGCAAAGACCTTTGAATACAGAATTTTCACTACCATCCTTTTTAAATTTACTAGAAAATACGTCTACTGTACAAATTGCATCATCAGAAATTTGTACAACAATATCACCTGTGATTGCATCTTTACCATTGATCTGTTTAATTTCTAAATTAACTTCAGATACAATACCTTCAATAAATACCTTATTCTCAGCCTCACGTAACATAGTTGTTGTTTTACTCATATGTATTATCTAATCTCCTTTTTTATAATATATTTTTATATTTGTTTTTTATATGTGGTTAAATTTATAATTAACTAACTAAATTTACTCCTCCTCTTCCTCATTCTCTTCTTGGTCTTCTTCATCTTCTTCTACTTCAATATCTGTCTTTTTAGAATCTGCTACACTAATCGTAATTGTCCTTCCTCTAAAAATTTTTAACTCATCCAAACTAAGAACCTCTACTTCATGACTTTTTGGGTCTTCAATATGAAGCCCGTCATCATCAATGCCTACTAATTTCCCTTTTGCTTTGAGTGTGTTTTTAATTTCTTGCTCTTTAATAATCATACAATTTCTCCTTTTTAAATAATATTTTCTTTTAATATAGATTCAATATTATCGAAATAACATTTTTACTTTTTCTAAGTTCCATTTAGTTAATTTTTTACCCAATAAATCCCTCCTTAATAACCATTAACATTACTTTTTTATTTGGTAAATACTAAATTTTATTATATTAGTATTTTAAATAATTGTCAAGAATAAATTTCTCCTTTCTCCAAATATTTGAATGAAATTTGTTTTTGGTAATGTTTTTTAGATTCAAGAATGGCTATATATTGGGATTCTCGAAAATGGATTTTTTGAATTTTCATGATAAATAGAGTAGTTTTCACACTACCCTATTTAAATCTATAAATATTTACTACTTTCCAGCCTTGAGGTAAATCTATGGTCAAGTACAATCATACCGAACCTGTAATCAAGGATTTTATAAAACTTTCCGCTTTAATCTTTGTTCTTTAAACTTTAAACTCATAATAAACTTTTAACTTTGAATTTTAAGTTTTGAACTTTTACCTTTAAACTTTACAGTAAAAGTAAATAATGTAGAAAACAATTTGATTTTTAAATCATATTTTGTAAAGTTATTAAGTGTATACTTTCTTTCATTTTATTACACAAGTCTAAGTATACTAAAAGACCAATGAATTGTAGTTCAAGATTTTCGGAAAGCAGTAAATATATCAACTTTATTTTAGTATTCTATTGTTAGTTCAGTAAGTGAATTTGAAACACTCAAAGATGCATCAATCTCAGATTCAAATTCTGAAATTTCCTTTTCTAGTGTATCAATCTTTTCTCTTACCTTAATCGGATCAATTAATTCAAATGTATTATTAGTAATAAACTGCCTTTTAGTGTTTTCAATTTCATCAACAGCAGTTTTACCTTCTTTTGAACCATAAAGACCAATAACATAGTTTTCAGCTTTTTGCTGGAGTGTTTCTCCGTTTTCCTTTTCAGTAATTTGAATTGCTTTAATGTACTGATTATTAAGTACATCAATTAATTCCTTCTTATACTGCATACCGCTATTTTTCATTTCAATAGCTTCAGCAACAGTATATTCGTCATCTCCAACCTTTACTTTAACAGTTGCGTTAGAAAGTACAACCGCTTTTTTAATTGCATTTCTACGCTTGATAAGATCGTTTACTTTATCCCAACTGCTCTGAATCTGTTTCTTAAATTCATCAACTGATACTCCATTAATCTTTTCATTTGAGTGCTTGTTTGCTCTCACATAAATACCAGATGATGTTGCAGAATTAATTCTGTCTCCAATAATTTTCAATTCTGCCAATGCCTTATGTACCGTCATTTTCTCTGTAGTCATAGTAACTACCCCTTTCTAAACTTTAAATTTTAAATTTTTAATCAGGTTTTTACCTGTGATTTAAGTATATACCCTTTGTGTTTGAATGTCAACATATTTATTTTATATTTCTGTTAATTTCTAAGTTGTGATGAAACGTTTCTTTCGTGCAGTTTTATCTCGTAGGATCACTTGACCTTGTTGGAGCATCATACGGGCCACCACTTGTTGCTGAACTATCTTTACTAACCACTGGAGCTTTTACTTCAATTACTTCAATTCTTTGTTCATCAAACCACTGTGCATCAATAGGTTTCCCATCTTTTAATTCCGCAGGTTCAATACAAATTCTACTACAACCATAAAGCCAATCAGTCCTACCAGTTGCCATACCCGCAAATCCTGTTAATGTGTCTTTTACACTACTTCCTAATTTAATCATATTTTTATTTTCCTCCTTTAATTTAAATAAAATTTTAAACCTTTTTCAATTTCAGCACCAAACTTCTGATTGATAAAGTTTTTCATATTACAATTATATTACTCTTTTAATGATAGGCAAGTAAAAATTTTACCTACCTATCATTTCATTAAATTGTGCTTCGCTAATAATTGGCACATTTAGTTCCTTCGCCTTTTTATTCTTACCGGAAGTTGAAGTAATATCGTTGTTTATTAAGTAATTAGTTTTACTACTTACACTACCACTCAACTTACCATTAAGAGAAGTGATTAACTCTTCTAACTCTTTACGGTTCTTGAATGTTTCTACGTTGCCAGTTACGACAAAAGTGAGGTTGTCGAGTGATTTAAAAGTTGTTTCTTTCTTTTCTTCTGGTTTCTTAATATCAACATATATTAACAGATTATTAACCAATTCAAGATTTTTATCGTCTCTAAAATAATTGTAAACATTCTTGGTTGTAATATCTCCAAAATCTTCTACTTGCATCAATTCATTTTCGTTTGCGTTAATAATTGCATCAAAATCATAACTAAAATACTTTGCTAGCCTCTTACTACCACCCTGCCCTAACTGCCCAATACCTAAAGCATATAAGAAATTTTCAAGTTTAACATTTTTTGATTTCTCAATTGCCTGGATGAGTTTATTGTAACTTTTTATTCCCCATCTTTCTAATTGAATAATTTGACTCTTATATTGCTCCAATTTATATAAATCATCAAAAGTTTTAAGGAATCCTTTATTAATAAATAATTCAATTCCTGCTTCACTAAGACCATCTATATTCATAGCATTTCTACTACAAAAATGAACAAATTTATCAAGTAATTTAGCTGGACAATCTTCATTAGTGCAATATAAGAAATCTGCTGTCCCTGTATTACGAATTTCTGTTTTTGCTCCGCATGAAGGACATTTAGTTGGAATTGGAATGTAATTTCCTTCTTGCCTATCTAAATTTTCTTCAATATAAGGTATAATCATATTTCTTTTTGATACTTTAATTCTATTAAGTATATTTAATTGCATATCCTTTATAAAAGTAAGATTAAATAATGATGCTCTACTTACTTCCGTATTATCAAGAATAACTTTATCAAAAACTCCTGTTGGATTTATTTGTCCTGACCTTGTAGTATTCCACTCTACATTTCTTAATATTGTTTCTTCTGTTTCATCAGCGAATTTGTATGCCAGAGAATGTAAGGGGTGATGATTGGTTTCTCCTAAAGAGTTAGAATATTTAACTGAATTATAACTTGCTACTATTCCATCAATAGGGATGTCAAAAATTTGTGCTTGCCTTTGCATATAAGATATTGTATGTTCACCTATATCCATATCTTTAAATAAATTTGGAATAACACTAAATCCTAACTCATTTAACCATTTAAAATTTTCATGTTTTGAATCACCAAGTGTACTAATTCCTGTTTGAGTATCAATGGTTTCTAAAATATTAAAAGCATAAAAATATACTTTTCTTTTAGAACATATTTTACTATCTAATTGCCTAACTGAACCAGATACTAAATTTCTTGGAGTTTTATATTGATCTTCTTCTGGTAAACTTGAATTAATATTGTTAAAATCATTCCAATGAATAATAGCTTCTCCTGCGATTCTTAATTTTCCTTTAAATGGAATTGTAAGTGGAATATTTTTAAACACTCTGCAATTGTGAGAAATATCCTCACCTGATTCTCCATCTCCCCTGGTGTAACCACCTATAAATTGACCATCTTCATAATTTAACTCAACAGTCAGACCATCAGCTTTAAGCATAATAATGATATCTTTGCTATTTCTAAACTTATTTAATTCATCAATAGACTTAGTTTTATCTAGTGATTTAAGTGGTGTGGGATGATTTCTTTTTTGCAATTTGCTTTTAACTTCATATGCCCCTACTGTTTGTGTTGGACTATTACTTAATACAAAATCAGTTTCCTTTTCTAAATTAGATAATTCATCAAATAAACTATCATAAACACTATCACTGACAGATGGTCTATTTAGATTATAATATTCATGACGATAAATATTTAATTGATTAACTAATTCTTTTATTCTCTGAATTTTATCCATACCTAACCTCCCTTCATTGGTAGTTTGATTTTA
>JBMNTQ010000011.1:0-23235 GCA_050945815.1 Christensenellales bacterium | reverse complement strand
GCTCCTTTTACGTTGTCTTTCTCTCTAGAATCGACTTGGGTCTTTCTTCGTCTCTTCTTACGCTATATATTTATCAAGCTGCTCCTACCGCCACCTAAAATCCACAGCTCCTAATCAGCCAGGCTCTTAAACAGCGACTTTGTCATCTTACCACTTCTTTCTCCCTCCTGTCAATCCCTTTTTTGAATTATTTTAAAAATATATTATTTTAACGAATCCTTGCAAGAAAAGAAGTTTTCTCCTCTCAAAAACAGCCTGTTTATAACTGGAACTATCCCTGCCTTTGTTATATAATCAAGTTATTCTCGGCACGACTAATTCGATATAAACAACCATTATAGACAATCATTTTTTATCTCTATTTATAAATCGTTCCAAATTCCCAGAAAACATCTTTCCATTCCCTATGCTTCTCTATCTCAATTGCTCCGGCGTGCGTCTCTCCTGTTCTTCCAAAAACCATTTGCTTTGCAATCCATATTTTATCAAAACTAAGAAAGAAGGCGAATCATTTATGAGCAAAATAGCACGAGCTGCCGTTTTAAAAGGGCCTGGCCAGATGGAAATCCAGGAATTCCCCATTCCCCAACCGGCGCAAGGCGCTGCCGTTGGCCGGATGATATCTTCCGGCATCTGCGGCACAGACAAACACTCCTACAAAGGAGAAACCAAGCAAAACGCCGGAACCGCTGCGGAAACCGACGTCGCCTTCCCGCTGATCCAAGGGCACGAAAACGTCCTGGTCATCGAGGAAATCAGCGAAGAAGGCAGCCGCTTTCTGGATTTCCACGGAGACGTCCTAAAGCCGGGCGACCGCGTTACCATGTGTCCCGATGTCGTATGCGGAACCTGCCACTACTGCACCCACTTTGCCTACTACCCCTGGTGCGAACGGCCGCATTTCTGCTACGGCAACACCCGCTCCTGCACCGATGCACCGCATCTTTTCGGCGGCTTCTCGGAATACATCTACATCGAGCCAAAAACCCGTCTCTATAAAGTGCCGGAGGAATTATCCGACGACATGGCCGTGCTAACGGAGCTGATGTGTGTCACCTACACGCTGGATAAGGCCAAGGAGTTCAACTCCTTCTCCGGTGAAGGCTTTTCCTTCAACGACACCGTAGTGATTCAGGGCGTAGGTCCGCTCGGCCTTGCCCACATCATCAAAGCGCGCATGTTGGGCGCCGGCAAGATCATCGCCACAGACATCTCCGACTACAAGCTTCAGCTAGCCAAGGATTTCGGCGCAGACGTCGTCATCAATTCCGCCCACACCACACCGGAACAGCGCATCGAGCTTGTCCTGCAGGAAACCCGCGGCCTCGGTGCAGACATCGTGGTCGAATGCGTCGGCAAGCCCTTTGTCGTGCCGGAAGGCCTCGCCATGCTGCGCAAAGCAGGCATGTACCTCGAGCCGGGCAACTACGTAGACTGCGGCGGCACAGACATCAACATGCACATCATCTGCTCCAAGAATCTGCGCATTATCGGCATGTGCAACCACGCGTACACAGGCTATCGCCCCTCCATGGAAATGATGCTGCGCCACAAAGACAATTTCCCCTGGGCAAAGTTCATCAGCCACAAATTCCCGCTGGACCAGACAGAACAGGGGCTCATCACCAGCATGAGCGACGAGAGCATGAAAGTTGTCATTATGCCAAACGGCGTTAAATAACCTCCCTCGAAGCAGCCTCCTTGCGCCCAACAGCGGCGCCAAACTCGCCCAACTAGGTAAAAACCTTGAGGCACACATACAAAAGAGGCACGCCCCTTTCCCAAGCGCGCCCCGGTCTATCCTGCGGCAGGGCCACTATGGCCCTGCCCCTTTTTTCTGTCAAAAAGCGCCCCGCAATCCTCCCTGCCCTTGCGGCCGCCGCATTCCGACACAACGGTCAATCACCAAAGCCAATTCCCAGGTCGCGCCCGGTCTGCACCACATCGCTTTGCGGCGGCACCAGCTTCAGCCTGCCTGCTACCTCCCCGTGAGACACCGGCACAATCATGTCGTTTTTCAGAGCCACCATATTCCCAAAATGCCCCTCCTTAATCAGTTCCGCCGCCTTCGTACCAAACCGGCTGGACAAAACCCGGTCAAACGGGCAGGGCGGTCCGCCCCGCTGATAGTGCCCCGGCACAGTCACTCGAATATCCACATCAATCCGCTGCAAAACCTCATCCGCCAGCCGATAAGCAATGGAAGGATACCCCTCCGCCGCCCGCCGGCTCTTGAGCTCCTTCTTGCCCAGAATCGTCTCCTCCTGCGAGAGGCACCCTTCCGCCATAGCAATGATCGAAAAACGTTTTCCTCCCCGCATCCTGCACCGCAATGTCTCCACCACCGCGTCCGGAGAATAAGGAATCTCGGGAATCAGGATAATATCTGCGCCGCCGGCCAATCCGGCATGCAAGGTCAGCCAGCCTGCCTTATGGCCCATCAGTTCGATAATAAACACCCGCCCATGGGAAGTCGCCGTCGTGTGAATACAATCGATCACATGGGTAGCAATGTCCACTGCGCTTTGGAAGCCGAAGGTCATATCCGTTCCCCAAATATCATTGTCGATGGTCTTGGGCAAAGAAACGATGTTCAGCCCCGATTGGGTCAAAAGGTTGGCAGTCTTATGCGTGCCATTGCCGCCAATCACCACCAAACAATCCAGTTCCATCCGTCCATAGGTTTCAATCATCGCCTCAATCTTGTCCCCGCCCCCGTCCTGCTGAACCTGCATCGACTTAAACGGCTGGCGCGAGGTGCCCAGTATGGTGCCGCCCATGGTGAGTATGCCGGAGAAATCCTCCGTTTTCATCAAATCATAATGCCCATGAATCAGCCCCTTATACCCATCCTGTATCCCATAAATCTCCAAGTCCTCAAAAAACCCATACAGGCCTTTCGCCACGCCCCGCAAAGCTGAATTCAACCCCTGACAATCGCCGCCGCTGGTCAATAAACCAATTCGTTTCAATCCAAATCCCCTCTTTCGTTTAATTTGGTTGTCCGCCTGCCGCTGCCGCCTGCGCCATCACAGCCCGCAGCGCATCTTTAGCATACTGCCCCAGCGCAGCCTGAGAGTCCAGCACTTCCTTGCCGCGCTTATCAATCATCGTATACTCCCCTTGCTCATTCATAGAACGCGCATTCACCGTATCCCTCCAGGACAAATCCACATAATCCAAAACCCGCTGCCTCAGCAAAGGCTCCTCCACCGGAAACAAAAGCTCCACCCGCCGGTCCAGGTTGCGGGGCATAACGTCGGCGCTGCTCAGGTAAATGCGCGCCACGCCCCCATTCTCAAACACAAAAATCCGGCTGTGCTCCAAAAGCTGCCCCACAATGCTAATCACCTGAATGTTCTCGCTATAACCCGGAACGCCGGGCAGCAAGCAGCAAATGCCCCGCACAATCAGGCGAATTTTCACCCCCGCGCGGGAAGCCTCATACAACGCGCCGATAATCTCCTCATCCACCAGCGAATTCACTTTAATCGTAATACCGCTGCTATCACCGTTGCGGGCGTTATCCGCCTCGGTGCGTATCATGGCCAGCAGGAAAGGGCGCAGCCCCTCCGGCGCCGCCACCATCTTCTGATAAGCCGGCGGCCTGGAATATCCGGTTAAAACATTAAACAACGACGAAGCGTCAAACCCGAAAGGCTCCCGGCAAGTAAACATACCGATATCCGTATACAGCTTCGCAGTCGAATCATTATAATTCCCGGTTGCCAGGTGCAAATAGCGGCGAATGCCCCCGTGCTCTCGGCGCACCACCAACAGCATCTTACAATGGGTCTTAAGTCCGGGCAGCCCATAGATAACATGACAGCCCGCCTTCTCCAATTCCTTGGCCCAATGGATGTTGTTCTCCTCATCAAAGCGCGCCTTAAGCTCCACCATAACAGTCACCTGCTTGCCGTTTTCCGCCGCCGTAATCAGCGAACGGATAATCGGCGAATTGCCGCTAACCCGGTAGAGGGTCTGCTTGATGGCTAAAACACTGCTGTCCTGCGCCGCAGCCTCCAAAAAATCCGCCACAGCCTGAAAGCTCTCATATGGATGGTACACCATCCGATCCCGCTCACGGATCGCAGCAAACACATCCTCCCAACCATAAAAATCTTGAGCCGCCGCCGGCTGAACCGGCTGAAGCTTCAACTCCTCATAGCCGTCTATCGACTCAAGCTTCGTACAAAAAGTCAAATCCAAAGGCCCGCTTACTTCAAACACATCCTCCAAATCCACCTCCAGCATTTCCAAAAGGAAATCCAAAAGCTTCGGATCGCTGCTGCCGGCCACCTCCAGCCGCACCGGCTGCCCATGCTTGCGTTTTTTAATAGACTCCTGAATTTCCTCCAGTAAATCCTCAGCATCATCGTCTATATACAAGTCGGAATTGCGGGTAATGCGGAAAGGCAGCATAGCCTTGATGCCATACTGTTCAAACAAGCCATGCATATGCATCGACAAAATATCTTCTTGAAAAATAAAGTGCCGGCTGCCCTCAGGCGACGGAAGCGCCACCAGCCGCGTCATAATAGAAGGCACCTGCACAATAGCAAAATGAATGTCTCCCTCCTTCTTTAAGCGCAGGGCAATATACAATCCCTTGTTGGCCAGATAGGGAAACGGGCGGCTGCGATCCACAGCCAGCGGCGTCAATACCGGAAAAAGGATACGGCTGTAATAGTCATAAACATGGCGCTCCTGCTCTTCCGAAAGCTCGCCGGGCTTCACAATACGAAACCCATGCTTCTCCAACGCAGGCAAAACCGAGCGGTTGAAGCAGTTATATTGCTTCTTGGTAAACTGCCGAATCTTCTCCCGCACCAGCCCCAACTGCTGAATCGGGGTCAACCCAGCCGGATCCGGCACGTTATAGCCGAAACGCACCTGCTGCATCAGCCCGGCCACGCGCACCATAAAAAACTCATCCAGGTTCGATGCGCTAATACCCAGAAACTTCATACGCTCCAACTCCGGGTTCTCTTTCTCAAATGCTTCCTCTAAAACCCGGTAATTAAAATCCAACCAGCTCAGCTCCCGGTTAATATAGGGAATTCCATTGTGTTTGCTCATCCTGCCCTTCCTCCCAGCTCCACATTCATTAAAGCAACACGGTACGCACGTTAAGCTGGGGCCGCAAGCCCAGCACATCCTCAAAAAAAGGCACACACTCGTCAAACGCCCAGTTCTCCAACATCAAGTTTGAGTCACTGGTAGCCGAAATATTCAGCATACGATCCTGCACCCGCACCTTCAATTGAGAAATCTTCCCCTTATGAGATTTATCCAGCGTGTTGGCCAGCCACAAAAGAGCCGACAGCTTGGCCACCGCCATCTCGGTTGCCGCAGCCTCGCCCCGATACGTCGTAAACGAAGCCCGGCTTTTTTGGTCATAGGCCGTGATGCGCGCAATCAGTTCAATCTCCTCGTCCCTTAGGCCATATAAATACGAATTTTTAATCAAGTCCAGCGTACTGGATCGATGATCCTTTGTGTTGGTAAAATGCCCGCAGTCATGCAACAACGCCGCCAGATGCAAAAGCGTACGATAGCTGCCCTTCAAGCCGTGGTGGCGTTTAGTCTTGTCAAACAGCAGGCAAGCATAGTCCCCCACCCGCTGAACATGCTGCATATCACAGCAATAACGCTTGGCCATCGTCAGTGCCGAAGAGATAGCGTTCTGCTGAACATGCTCCCGGTATTCCTGCCGATACTCCGAATCCAGCATTTGCTTGGCCAGCCCATCCCACAGCTCAATCTTAGGTGCCAGAATTCTCCTCTCGCTGCACAGCTCCGCAATCTTAACAAAAATGGCCATCAGCGTATAGAAAACCTCGGCCTGATCCTGGTTCATGCCATAGGCCATACTAATCTGCAAAGGCGAGAGGCGATGCACCTCCCGATACACATCAAAAAGCCGCTCCTTACTCAAAAGGTCCGAGCCCGCCTCCTCTTCTGTCCCGCCGCAAAAACGCACAATCTGGTCTATAGCCTTGCCCGCCACCACCAGGTTCTTAACGTCAATATACGAAATATGCACCTTCAGCCGCTTGATAAACGAGCTCAAAAACTCCTCTAAAACCGTATGAAACTCCGGCGTCTTATCCTGCAGCCCCCGCAGCATTTCGCTGATTTTAAGCGAGCCCAGCGGGATGCTGCGAGTCGCGATAATCTGCTCACCGTCATACAGCGCCACCCCTAAGCTGCCCGTACCAATGTAGCATAAAAGGGCGCTGCCACAGTCCAGCTCCTTGCATTGCTGAAGCTGTTTCAGCATCTCAAAATAAATCAGGGTCGTCTCCTCACCCTCGTCCAAAACTTCCAGGGAAATATGGTTGAGGATTTTAATATGGTCCACAACCAAAATCTGGTTTTCCGCTTCCCGAAAGGCCGTGGTTGCCACAGCAGCATACTGCTTGCAGCCATATTCCCGCATCAGTTGGGAAAATCCCTTCAAGTGCGCAGAAATCCCCAAAACACTCTCCATGCTGATTCGTCCGGAAAGAAAAACCTCATGCCCCACCTTAACCGGCCGCTCCAACACATCCAAATGCAAAATATCCTTCTCTGCAAGCTGGGAAATGCGCATACGCAGCATATTCGACCCAATGTCAATCACCGATACGACCTTCCCCGGATTCTTCTTTCTCATGGCTGTCTCCTTTTCCCCTCAGCCGCCCCGCAAAAGCAAGGCTGCCCCCTTGGCTGCAAACGCCCCCTTATCCCATAGCAAGCAGCCCATACTCCCCAGTTTTCCGCCAATTTAGCGCCTGTCCTATAGTATTCGTTTTTAAATCAAAAGAACCCTTGTTCTCCCAGTGTAAAATTTTCCCTCTTATCCAATAATCCTCATTTTATACACACTATGCAAATCCATCCATTGACAGAACGCTATGCTTTTTGTATAACGCGCCGGGCATAAAATACGGCTCTTGCAAAGCTTGCACTTATCGCCGTGCTGCGATACGATATCGGTATACTAAGGATGGTAAATAGGATGGTGAATTAAAATTGGATAAACAATTTGATGTAATCATTATAGGCGCAGGCCCCGCCGGCATCTTCGCCGCGCTGGAGCTCTGCAAAAACGCCCCCCACCTGCGCACCTTAATGGTAGACGCAGGCCGCAGCGTAGAAAAGCGTGCCTGCCCGGCGCGTCAAAGCGGTGTATGCGTCCACTGCCAGCCCTGCGGCATTATGAACGGCTGGGCAGGGGCCGGCGCATTTTCCGATGGCAAGCTGTCCCTGTCCTACGACGTAGGCGGCAACATAACCAGCTACATGGACACAAAAAGCGCCCAAAATCTCATCGACTACACCGACACCATCTACACCGGGTTCGGCGCGCCGGATACAGTCCACGGCCGCAACAACGCCAAAGTCGATGAAATTCGCTATGAGGCGAGCAAGTACAACATCAAGCTAATCCCCTGTCCTGTACGGCACATGGGTACTGAACATTCCTATAACGTACTCAAAGCCATGTACGAACATCTGCGCCTCTGGCCCGGGTTCCACTTCCAAGAGCTAACAGCCGCCCAATCCATCCTGGTGGAAAACGGAAAAGCCATCGGCGTTTCCCTGCGCAGCAAAGACGGCGAAACCGCAGTCTATGCCAACCATATCATCCTGGCCCCGGGGCGCGGCGGCGCAGCTTGGCTGTCCGATATAGCGAAAAAGCTGGGCCTCTCCACCACCAACAACGAAGTAGACATCGGCGTACGGGTGGAAGTCCCCAATTCCGTCACCGACCATCTAACCAAAGCGCTGTATGAAGCCAAGCTGGTCTACTATTCCGACACCTTCGAAAACAAGGTGCGTACCTTCTGCATGAACCCCGGCGGCATGGTCAGCGAGGAACACTACGAAAACGGCATAGCGGTGGTCAATGGCCACAGCTACCACGATGCCGCCTTGCGCACCGACAACACAAATTTCGCCCTGCTGGTGTCCACCAAGTTCACCCAGCCTTTCAACCAGCCGATTGAATACGGCAACTACATCGCCCAGTTGGGCAATATGCTCACCGGCGGCGGCATCATGGTCCAGCGCCTGGGCGATCTGCTCAAGGGCAGGCGCACCGACGCCTCCCGCCTGGAAAAATCCACCACCATCCCCACCTTACAAGCAGCCGTGCCCGGAGATCTATCCTTTGTGCTGCCCCACAGGCATTTAACCAGTATCATCGAAACCCTAAAAGCCCTGGATCACATAGCGCCGGGCATGTATTCAAAAAACACGCTGCTCTACGGCATGGAAGTTAAGTTCTACTCCTCCAAGCTGCTGGTAGAAAACAATTTTGAAACTGCCATCAAAAATCTTTACGCCATCGGCGACGGCGCAGGCATCACCCGCGGACTGATGCAAGCTTCGGCCACCGGCGTCGTGGTAGGCCGCGATATCGCAGCAAAAAGCAACTAAAAAACGTACTCAAAAGCGCCCAAAGTTTTGGGCGCTTTTGATAACGGTCTCTATCGTTAAGGGCTCTGCCCAAAATGCTATTCCCGAAACCGTCCGATTCTAGGGCGTTCTCGGGAATAGCTGCTTCTCCAAAGTCCAACGCTTCTCCAAAGTTCGGCGCGTCTCCAAAGGCCAGCGCTTCTCCCAGGTCCAGCGCGTCTCCAAAGGCCAGCGCGTCTCCAAAGGCCAGCGCTTCTTCAAAGCGTATTCCTTTGGCAGGGGCTTTGGGCCCGTCCAAAGGAAAAAGGGCTTGTCAGCCTCTCCCTTGAAAACGCCTGTTCTTCGCGCGAATCTTCGCGGCCAGCCAGCCGTAGGGAAACACGACCACAACGATCACCAACACCGCAAAAACACCGTAGATAACGGAAAACCACACCTGATTATCCACGCCCTGCTCCCGCGCCCAACGCACCAACGCCCCCAAGTTCTCATTGTCCTCCTCCGCTGCATAGCGCAGGGTAATCCGGCTCTTTTCCCCGGTCTGCTCCGCCAGCTCCGCACGCACGGATTCTTCGCCGGATTCTTTGGGATAGCCGGCCAAGAATGCCGGGGCGCTTTCCAGGGGCAAAGCAATAAAAACGCGAAAGACAACCGGCCCGTCGTAGTCCGGCCATCCCGGCGGGACATACACAGCCCTTTCTATCTCACATGTCGGAGGCAAATCCAAAACCCCCGACAACAGCGCCGTCCCCTCCTCCCCCACGGCATACACCGTAATAGTCTGCGGCGGCACCATCCGCATCCCATAATAGAAAAGTGACAAAGGAATGCCCACTGTCAAAAACGCCATGAGCAACAAAATTCGAAACGCCCAAAGGGTCTTCTTCCAAACCGGCTTCATATCCGCCCTCCCATTCCTCGTCCCCCTATCTCCTCGCGCCTAGTATTCGATATACTCCGGGTCTCCCTCCCCAAGGGGCAGCTCCAGATACTCATGCTCCGGCTGCTCCCGGCCGCCCCGGGGCAAAACATCCTCCGGCGGCACCTCCACAAACACCGCCTTCGAGCAAACAGCCACCTCCCCATCCGGCAAAAGAATCTCGCCGCTCCCATGGAAAACCCTGCCCTCCCAGCTGTCAACGCGCCCCACCGCTCGAAGCTGCATGCCAATAGGTACCGGTTTTTTAAAGGTCGTATCCAGTTGCACAGTCACAATAGACGATGTCCCTCTGGCAATCTGGGCGCTTCTGCCGATTGTCTCGTCCAGCACCGCAGCGGCAATCCCTCCATGAACACGGTCAGGATAGCCCTGATGCTGGGCAGGCGGCGTAAAAAGCGCCGCACACTCCCCGCCCTCCATCACATAAAAGCGCGCATGCAGGCTGGCGCAGTTTTTAGTTCCGCAAACAAAACACATCTCGCTGTTATACTGTCTTTTCAAAACCTTATGCTTCATTCTTTCCGTTCACCTCAAAAAGCATTATACCACAGCGCTGCAAAAAGCCATCCCTCTCCCTCCATATTTCCGTAAGAAGCCGGCCCGCCGCTCCCCAAGCAGCATACAAAATGCGTTTCTCCCTTTGCGAGCGGTCCATTTTGCGGTATAATAGCCGCAAAGCGTGTATCATACGCTTCGTTTTATGCATGTGCAAATTTTGCCCTGCGGCCAAACGCATAGGCGCGGATTATACCCTATTCGCTTCGCTGCATAGGGTATACTAGCCGCATATATGCCAGAAAACCGTCAAGAATGGAAGTAAAGGAAGGAAAATCTGATGAATGTATACGACGTCTTACAAGAACGGGGCTTTATCCAGCAGGTGTCCCATGAGGAAATCCGAGATATTCTGGGCCAGGAAAAAGTCACCTTTTATATCGGCTTCGACGCCACGGCAGACAGCCTGCACGTCGGGCACTACGTCCAGCTAATGGCCATGGCCCACCTCCAACGCGCCGGCCACCGGCCCATCGCCCTGGTCGGCGGCGGCACCACCCTCGTAGGCGACCCATCGGGCAAAACCGACATGCGCAAAATGATGACCCGGGAAACCATCAACGAAAACGCTGCCATCTTCAAGCGCCAAATCGCAAAATTCCTGGATTTTTCCGACGGAAAAGCCATTATGGAAGACAATGCCAACTGGCTGCTGGATCTAAACTACATCGAATTCCTGCGAGACATCGGGGTGCATTTCTCCGTCAACCGCATGTTGGCTGCAGAATGCTTCAAACAACGGCTGGAGCGAGGCCTCACCTTCTTCGAATTCAACTACATGCTGATGCAATCCTACGATTTCCTGGTGCTGTTTCGCAAATACGGCTGCACACTCGAGCTAGGCGGCGACGATCAATGGGCCAACATCTTAGCCGGGGCCGACCTGATTCGCCGCAAAGAAGGCGCGGCAGCCTTTGCCATGACCTTCACGCTGCTGGCCACCAGCGACGGCCGGAAGATGGGCAAAACCGAGAAAGGCGCAGTCTGGCTTTCACCGGAGAAAACCTCACCCTATGAATTCTATCAATATTGGCGCAACATCGACGATCAAGATGTCGAAAAATGCCTCTCGCTCTTAACCTTCCTGCCCATGGACGAAGTCAGGCGGCTAGCCTCCCTGGAAGATGCCCAGATCAACCAAGCCAAAACGGTGCTGGCCTTCGAAATCACCCGGCAGGTTCATGGCGAAGAGGAAGCCCAAAAAGCCGCAGAAGCGTCTAGGGCGCTTTTCTCCGGCACAGGCAGCGACGAGAACATGCCCTCAGCCCAGATCAACCAAGCCGACTATCTAGAAGACAGCCGTGTGGTCCATTTGATGGTACTGGCAGGCTTGTCCGGCTCCAAAGGCGAAGCGCGCCGGCTGATTCAGGGCGGCGGCGTCTTTATCGACGATAAAAAGGTAACCGACGTCAACCAGTCCGTAGAAAAAGAAGCCCTCCAGCGCTCGATTATCATCCGCAAAGGCAAAAAAACCTACTGCCGCCTAACGCTTTCATGACACAAAACTACATCACTCTCCGCCAATATGGCGAATCAGAATGTATCATCAACCGCTCCCGCTTCATCGGCCGCGCCTTTCCGGTGCAAAGCCAAGAACAGGCTCTTGCCCACCACGCGGCCCTGCGCAAGCAGCACCACGACGCCACCCACAACTGCTACGCCTACCGCATCGGGGAAATCGGCAACATCGCCCGCTTCTCCGACGACGGCGAACCCCAAGGCACAGCAGGCCTGCCCATAATGGACGTGCTGCACAGCAAAGGCGCAACCTTCGCCCTCGTGGTCGTCACCCGCTATTTCGGCGGCGTCCTGCTGGGCGCGAACGGCTTGGTGCGCGCCTATTCCCGTGCTGCTTCGAAGGCCGTGGAAGCAGCCGGTCTTTTGTCCATGCGCCGCTGCCTTTCCCTCTCCCTTCAATTCGGCTACGAGCGTCTGGGCCGCATCCAAAGCTTTCTGCAAAGCGGCTGGGACCACGAGCCCCCGCTCTACACCCACCAAGTCAGCGTCCGGGTTTTCGTCCCCTTAGAAAAAGTCCAGGAATTTCGCCAACATCTTGCCGATCTATCCGCCGGCACCATTGTCCCCGTCGAAGAAGGGGAGGTCTGGCGGGGTCAATAAGTTCTCGAATATTCTCCCGCAGACGCCAGTATACATATAAAAAGCATAATGGGAGATGTTTCATTTGTCCAACTACACCAAACCAAGAAAAAGAAAAAAAAGAAGAAACCGGCGAGGGCAGCCAAGCTCTTCTGGACGGTTTCTTTTTGTTTGCTTGCTCGCAGCACTGGTGCTGATGATCGCCCTGCCCGCCCTTTTAGAAAACCCCGCCATCGAAAACCTCCCTTCTCCCTCCATCGGGCAAAAGCAACATAGCGAGTCTCGCCCCGCCATCACCTCCATCGGTCTCTACAACGATCAAACCGGACAAGTGGAAACGCTGGATCTGGATGAATATGTCTTGGGCGTGGTGGCAGCAGAAATGCCGGCGTCCTATCCTCTGGAAGCCTTGAAAGCCCAAGCAGTCGCCGCCCGAACGCTGGCCGTCTACCATTGCCAAAATGGCGGCTGCAGTAAAGCAGAAGGCGCCGATGTTTGCAGCGATTTCGCCCACTGCCAGGCCTACAACGATGAAGCTACCCGCAAAGCCCGCCTAGGCAACGACTACGATCAATACGCAGCCATCCTCGCACAAGCCGTATCCGAAACAAAAGGCGAAATCATCACCTACGAAAACAAGCCCATCGAAGTGCTCTACCATTCCATGTCCGGCGGCCAAACCGAAGACGTCGAACATGTTTTCTCCGTTGCCCTGCCCTACCTGCGCAGCGTAGACAGCAAAGGCGAGGAAAGCAACAGCCAATACAAAACCACCCGAGAGTTCTCCCTGGAAGAATTCCTGCAAATCTTCCAAAACAAATACCCCGAAGCCAACACCGACGCAGCCCTCCAGAACAATCTGACAATCGACGGCCGTTTCGACAGCGGCCGGGTAGAAACCGTCACGCTATACGGCGTCTCCCTGTCCGGCCGCGACATGCGCAGCCTCTACTCCCTGCCTTCAACCAATTTCGAAATCGCCATTAGCGCCCATACCGTCACCATCACCTGCATAGGCAGCGGCCACGGTGTCGGCATGAGCCAGGTCGGCGCCAGAGCCATGGCCAAAGAAGGCAGCAGCTACCGTAAAATCCTGCAACACTACTACACCGGTGTCGACATCGGCCCCCTATAAAACGCCCCGCCAACTCCCCCGGCCTAGCCCGGGCTGGCCAAGTTTTTTTCTCAACAAAAACAACCAAAGCCCTTGTGCGATTTTAAATTGTGCACGGGCTTTGTCGCTACACCTAGCAGCCAAACGCAAGCGTTTGAAAGGCTGCACAGCCCCTGTTTTATTCCTTTGCCTGCACAGCCCTCCCTTCCGTTTCCTGCGTTTCCCAACCGACCCTACTCTCCACATCTGCCCGGTCCAGCTCGTGGCAGCGTTTTTCTGCTCTACAGGGTGCCTTTTTGTTTGCATAGTCTGCTAATGCATTTTTAGGTTTGCGCTCGGGTGCCAAAGCGCCCTCTGCGCTCCCCCCACTTCCCATCCCCTGCCCAAAACGATGGCAGCCGATTTCTTTCGTCCGCCATCGTGATGCCCGTCCATAGCGATGGGGTTTTCCTTGCCGAAAAACGGCAGCCATGATATATTAGTGAACGAAAGCCCTCTACTATTTATGGGCAAAGTAATAGAAAAAGCAGGCGTATATGTATGAAATATATTGTAATGCTGGGCGACGGCATGGCCGATTTGCCCCTAGATGAACTCGGCGGCAAAACCCCTCTGCAGCTGGCCCAAAAACCACATATGGATGTTCTGGCGCAAAAGGGCCTCTGCGGCATGGTGCGTACTGTGCCTGAAGGCATGAATCCAGGCAGCGATACAGCCAACCTCTCGGTGTTAGGCTACGACCCAAACCTCTACTATACAGGCCGCTCCCCCCTAGAAGCCGTAAGCATGGGCATCCAACTGGAAAGCAACGATGTAGCCTACCGCTGCAATCTCGTTACCCTGTCCGATACGCAAACCTATCAGGACGCGCACATGCTGGACTACAGCGCCGACGAAATTACCACCTCTGAAGCGGCCCAGCTCATCCGCGCCGCCAACGAGGCGTTCCACAGCCAATCGGTCACGCTCTACCCCGGCATCAGCTACCGCCACTGCTTAGTGCTCAAAGACAGCCCAACCGGCGCACAGCTAACGCCGCCCCACGATATCTCCAATCAGCCTATCCGCGATCATCTCCCCCGCGGCACCAACGGAAAGCTCCTGCTAGACATGATGCAGCGCTCCCGGGCGCTTTTCAAAAACCATCCGGTCAACGAAAAGCGCATCCAGCGCGGTCTTGCCCCCGCTAGCTCCGTCTGGTTCTGGGGCGAAGGCAGAAAACCTTCCCTGCCCGCCTTTGAAGAAATGTTTGGCCTACAAGGCGCCGTCATCTCCGCTGTCGACTTAATCAAAGGCATTGCCCTGTGCGCCAATATGCGCAGCATCGATGTGCCCGGCGCCACCGGCAACATCCACACGAATTTTTCCGGCAAAGCCCAAGCTGCTCTGCACGCTCTCGAGCAAGGCGCCGATTTCGTATACGTCCATGTGGAAGCGCCGGACGAGTGCGGTCACCGCGGTGAAACACAGAATAAAATACGCTCAATCGAGCTGATCGACGAAAAGATCTTAGGGCCCTTGATGCGCCAAATGGATGAAAAAGGCTGGGACTACAACATCCTGCTGCTGCCCGACCATCCAACCCCCCTATCCCTGCGCACCCACACCGGCGATCCGGTGCCCTTCGCCCTATACAGAAGCGGCCGCCGCCAGAATGGCGGCGCAGCCTACGACGAACAAAGCGCCGAACATACCGGCGTGTTTGTAGAGTCCGGCCCCGCTCTGCTGCAACGTTTCCTGAACAAACAACCGGTCTAAACCAGAATTCCACCCATTTCCGCCAAAAACGCCACCCTTTTCCCGGTGGCGTTTCTTTGCTCTGCCGCCGATGCCCGCCCTCACAAAAGAGCCCTTCCAACGTAAAAAGCCCAGTAAAAGGGCCGCTTATTCAGCGGCCCCTGTCTTTATAGTGCTTCCATCCATAGCGCAGCAGCACAGCAACTGCGCTGCAAACCAACCCATAAGCCAGCGACAAGCCGGAAAAGCCCCCCAGGTATATTGCCGCCCCCAAGCCGCCTAGCAAAACCAACGGCTGCCGGGCCTCCTTGGGCAGCGGCGTCTTCTCAAGGCACCAATACAAGAGATATAAAAAGGGCATGAGCGCATAGAGTCCATAGCTTCCCAAGCTTGCCATCCAATCCATTCTCTCATCCCCTTTGTTCCAGTTTATGTGCACGCCCCTGCCGTTTATGTGTCGGTTCCACGTATTTTATGCACAAGCCTATCATCCATCCTACGCCTGCAGGTCAAAACACTCTCCTTGCAGCCGCCGCCATGTATCCAGCCCCACCACACCGTCCACATCCAAATTGCTTCGGTACTGAAACGACCGCACCGCTTTTTGGGTCTGCTCCGTGTATACGCCGTTCAACGGCCCCGGCTCATAGTTCCTCTGAAACAGCTGAACCTGAACAAACAAAACGTCATCCCCCCGCAGCAGTTCCGTATCGGAATAATACAGCTGACGGCTGTAAACGGCCAGAATTCGGATATAATTTGCGTTAACATAACCCGTATGCCTACGCCGACAAACTTTAAACCATTCATCCCCCGTCTGCAAAACCGCCATGGTTTCTCCCCGCTCCAATACCGTAATTACGTCGTGCTGAGTACCCGGTCCACTGCGCAAATTCAATTGAGTAGACTGCACCGCCGCCTGGGTAAAATGGTCGGCACAGTAATAGCCGGCCACCGGCAACAGCGCGAAATTTTCCCCCAAATACCAACGTGTCCGTTTTTGCCGGGTATCTATGTGTACAAAAGTCCCGCATTGCCTCCCCTCCTGAACGCCTAAGCCGCCAGGACAAAGGGTTTCCGCATACGCCGCCACATCCTCCGCCCGAGCGTGTCGCACCTGGATATCCGCCGCTCGGCCGAATAGGTGCTGGCTTTTCGGCGATCCTCCTATGCTCTCGTTAAAGCAACAAGTACGATATGCGCTTAAGATATCTACCGGCCCGCCGAAACGGTTGCAGATACATTGCATCAGCGTTACCAGTCCATTATCAATCAGAACCTGGTCGCACCCGTCCGGGCTGGCAAAATCCCGAACCCGAAAGCTCTCGCTCAAGGGCAGGTTTCCGTTGGCCGCCAGACTATAAGTTTGAACTGCCATGATCTTCCTCCTTCCGGGCAAGCTTCTCGTCTATAAAAAGGCCCGCGAATAGCAATCCGGGACCTTTGGTATGTAAGGAGTCTGGGTTTAATGCCTATGCCCGATGATTCATGCTTATATCTTTATTCATATGCATTTACATTCTTTTTGCGCCTATTTGCCTAAAAATAAAAGTCACATAAAATAATCCCTTCCCGCAAATATGTGGAAGGGATTATTCTATAGTAACTTAAAGCACTTTACAAAGAAAAGCTTGCAGCCGAGGGTTGTCCGGATTCTCTAAGACCTGTTCCGGCGCACCGTCCGCCACCACCACGCCATCATCCATAAAAATAACCCGGTCTGCAACTTCCCGCGCAAAGGCTATTTCATGGGTTACCACCAACATAGTTATATGCTCCTGCGTCAAAGCTTTCATCGTATTCAACACTTCACCGGTCAACTCCGGATCCAGTGAAGAAGTCGGTTCATCAAACAGCATAATATCCGGCTGCATCATCAGTGCGCGGGCAATGGCAGCACGCTGCTTCTGGCCGCCGGACAAGCTTTGCGGCATGGCATTGAGCTTATCTTCCAGTCCGACTTTTCGAAGAAGGGAAGCGCACAGAGCTTCCGCCTCCTCCATGCTTTTCTCGGCCACTATAATCGGTGCGCTAATCAGGTTTTGCTTAACCGACATATGCGGAAACAGATTGAACTGCTGGAAAACCATGCCCATCTTAGAGCAAATACGCCGGCAGTCCTTTTCCGCAGCATATTTACCGCCCTGTACAAACGCCTCGCCTTCAATCAAAATACTGCCTTCGTCTATTCTCTCCAGTTCAATCAAACAGCGTAACAGGGTGGATTTACCGCTGCCGGACGGCCCAATGACAGCAACAATCTCCCCTTTGGACACGGAAAGTTCCACTCCGCGCAAAACGTGGTTGCTATCGAAGGATTTATGAATATTGGTGGCCGAAATGATGGACATGCAGGAAAGCCTCCTCTTAATAGTTAAAACGTTTTTCAAAATATCCAAACAGTTTGGTCAACCCGAAGGTCATAACCAGATAGAAAAACGCTGCCACAATATAGGGGAAAATATTGGAAAGGGAGTTGACCTGCGCTTTTGCCATATGCATCAGATCTGCAACTCCAATAGCCGTAACCAACGCAGTATCTTTAATCAATGTAATACTCTCGTTGCTCACCGAGGGCAGAACGACTTTTACCATCTGCGGCACGATGATCTTCCTGGTCATCTGCCACTTAGAAAAACCCAACACCTTCGCAGCTTCATACTGCCCCTTATCGATAGCGAGCAGACCTCCGCGAAAAATTTCGCAAAAATATGCCGCATAGTTAAGAACAAAAGCCACGCAGGCTGTGGTAAAGCGATCCATCGTCAAAAATTGACCGATACCCGGGATAAAAGGTAACGCAAAATAAAAGAAGAAGAGTTGCAGCATCAGCGGCGTCCCGCGCATGATAAAAACATAGCCGCGAGTCAAAAGATGCAACACTCTGCTTTTGCTGTTTGAAAGATAGGTCAGCCCCAGCCCCAGCGGCATAGACAACAAAATGGTAATAAAAAACAGACCTACGGTATAGCCTACGCCACTCATCAGCGCATTGAATATGCTGCCGATATTAATACCCATATGTGTCCCCCCATAGCTTGATCCCATCACATAAGATACTCCCGCTCCGGACACGCCAAAGCGGGAGCATCAGTGAACCATTCAATCAGTTGTTTTCAATAATCCAACGGCCATTTACTTCATCTACAACAAAAGCATCAATCCGTCCGGCTTTCAAGTCGGTGAATACTGTTACGTTATCCGGATACTGCACCACTTCAGCCAAGGTTTTGAAGGTTGCCTCATCCGCTGTTAGCGCTTCATAAGCGGAGGAACCCTTCTGTAAGCCAACCTTTTTGTCCGCCAAGTCCGCCTTGGTCTTAATGGAGGAGCTCTCCGGCACAATAATCACCTGTTTGTTGGAAATATACGGCTTGGAAATCGTCATCGATTCGATGCGGTCGTCGGTAATGGTCATACCGTTCCAGATCATGTCGATGCTGCCACTGCTAAGCTCCATCTCCTTGGAATCCCAATCGATGGGCTGAATCACCAGTTCCAGCCCCATGCGCTTTGCTACTTCTTTGCCCAAGTCGATATCAAAACCGACAATTTCGTTGCTCTCGGCATCACGAAACCCCATAGGCGGGAAATTCTCGTCCAAGCCCAAAACTAGCTTACCTTTAGCCTGAATGTCCGTCAAGGAAGTATCGCCCTCTTGTGGCGTTAAATCTTCGGTATAATCCTGGTCTTGCAGGTAGAGATCCGCCTTAAACCACTTTTCAGAAATCTCTGTGGCCGTTCCGTCTTCCATCATTTCGTCCAAAGCATCCTGTACAGCCTTGGCCAGCGCCTGGTCCGTATCACGGAAGCCGATGCCATAAAGCTCGTCCCCGAAGTTTTCGTCCAGAACCACATAGTTCTCCTGGGCTTTTCCGCCGCAACCGGCAAAGCCTGCAACCAACAATAACACGGCCAATAAAACCAGCAATATCTTTTTCACGTACCCTAATCCCCCTATTTTTTATTACAATAATTTCACAATATAAAAGCATTAGCATTTTAACACATTACTTAAGTAAATTCAACCGAAATCGCCATAGAAAATACAGCCCCTCCATCAGACAAGTTTTCTCCTGCTTTTCTTCCCGGGAAATGCGCTGCCACGCACTATAACACCCTGCTATAATATGGTATAATTAATTTCAGATATATATTGGAAAGGAGTCGATCGGATGCAATACCGTGATCGTTTTGAGGCCTGGCTCTCTTATCTCGGCTTGGATCAAGCCAGCCGTGAAGAACTTCAAGCGCTGACCGACGAAAAAGAGATAGAGGATCGCTTTTACACGGAGCTGGAATTTGGAACGGCAGGGCTGCGCGGCGTAATCGGCGCAGGGTTGAACCGAATGAATGTCTATGTGGTGCGCCGGGCAACCCAGGGCTTTGCCAACTACATCTGTTCGTTGGGCCAAGCATGCGTTTCTCGGGGGATCGCCATTGCTTATGATTCTCGCAACCATTCCGCTGAGTTTGCAAAGGAAGCCGCCTTGGTGCTATGCGCCAACGGCATCCCTGTCTATTTATACGAATCTTTGCGCTCTGTTCCGCAGCTTTCCTTTACCATTCTCACTCTCAACTGTATCGCCGGCATCGTTATCACTGCCAGCCACAACCCACCGCAATACAACGGCTACAAAGTTTACGGAGAAAACGGCGGACAGCTTCCACCAGGGCCGTCGGAGCAAGTCACACAGGCCATCACCGCTCTTTCGATGTTTGAGGCGAAGACCATGTCGGAGCAAGAAGCGCTGAACAAAGGGCTGCTGCGTTATATCGGCGAAGAGTTGGACGCACAGTATGATGCCTGCGTACGTTCTGTGTGTTTGCAGCCGGATATCCTCAAAACTGCTGATATTAAAGTAGTCTATACGCCTCTGCACGGGGCAGGCTGCCTGCCTATCAAACGGGCGCTTTTCGGCCTTGGGTTTCAATACCTGTATACCGTTAAAGAACAAGAGGTACCCGACGGTAATTTCCCGACCATCAAGGTTCCCAACCCGGAAGATGGGAACGCCTATGCGCTTGCTTTCGCTTTAGCGAAAAAAGTCGGTGCTACCATGGTTTTAGCTACCGATCCCGACAGTGACCGGCTGGGTGTTGCTGTCGCAGACAGCGAAGGGGGCTTTCAGCTGTTGACGGGCAACCAGATCGGCTGCTTGTTACTGGAATACATCCTCTCCCAGCGTAGCCGTAACAAAACTCTGCCTCCCCATGGTTTTATCGTGAAGTCCATCGTATCCACCTCTTTGGTGGACGTCATAGCCACAGCCTACGGCGTAGAGACTGACGACGTCCTGACTGGTTTTCGCTATATTTCCGATAAAATATACGAGAGCCTGCAGGATGGAACACGCCAATTTCTCTTTGGTTTTGAAGAGAGCTATGGCTTCCTAAACCATACCCAGGGTCGGGATAAGGATGGCATCAGCGCCGCGGTCATGCTGGTAGAGATTGCCGCCTTTTATGCAAAGACAGGCAAAACGCTGATCCATGCCTTGGAAGATATCTATCGCCGATACGGCTACTACGACGAAGCTGTACTGTCCTATTCCTTGGCAGGAAAGGAAGGATTGGAGAAAATCCAAGCCACTATGGCCCGTCTGCGGGAAAACCCGCCCGCTCGCTGGGGCAACTTGTCGGTACGCGCTGTCCGCGATTATCAGACCGGGATGCGGCGGGATAAAGCAGGCAAAGAAACACCCATTCCCCTTCCTGCTTCCAACGTGCTTTATTATGAACTGGAGAACAGCAACTGGTTGGCCATTCGTCCCTCCGGCACAGAGCCCAAGCTAAAAGCCTATATTGCCATCCGGGGCAACACCCGCTGGGATACACAAAAGCTCCTGGGCGATATGGAAGCGGCAGTGCGGATCAGGCTGGATGAATACTTAAAATAGCCCAGCCCCCTCCATCCCATGTACGAGCAAAAAGAAGCGGCAAGCCGCGCCCATGAATTTGGCGCGGCTTACCTTTCCTAAAAATATCTAGCGTTTCATATCTTCATGGCCCGCATAGCATTCATCACCGCCAGCAACGCCACACCCACATCCGCAAAAATGGCGATCCATAATGGTACATGCCCTACTAGGCTCCATAGCAAAATGATGGCTTTTATGCCCAAGGCTAGGGCAATATTCCCCTTCACAATGCGCAGGGTTTTCCGGGCAATACGGATGGCAACCGGCAGCTTTTGCGGGTCGTCGCCCATCAGCACCACATCCGCAGCCTCAATGGCAGCATCAGAGCCGATGCCCCCCATAGCCACACCCACATCTGCCAGCGCCAACACCGGAGCGTCGTTGATACCGTCACCCACAAAAGCCAGCGCCCCTTTCCCTTCGCGCTCCTCCATCACGCGTTCCACAGCAGCCACTTTATCCTGCGGAAGCATTTGGGCAGAATATTCCCCTATCTCCACCTGACGCGCCACAAACTCTACAGCTTCCCAACTGTCGCCGCTTAGCATAGAAATCTTGGAAACGCCCAGCTCTCGCAGCTCCTGAACCGCTTGGGCAGCGGTTTTCTTAATGGTGTCCGTTATGGTAATCGCGCCGACAAAGACATTATCTGCCGCCACATAAACCACCGCACCCTTGGAATCACAGGGGATATAGTCGATGCCGCGCTCCTGCATCAGCCGAGCGTTGCCAGCTAGAATGTCTCCCAACTGCGTTTTGGCCTGTACACCCTTACCTGCTATTTCGGTATAATCCTGCACCAAATCTCCAGACAGTTCGCGGCCAAACCGCCGCACGATTGACTGGGCAATGGGATGGTTGGAGCCACTTTCTGCAACCGCTGCCAACAGAGTCAAGCGATCAGGCTCCACGCCCGGCGCAGGCAACACATCGTCTACCTCAAAGCTGCCTTGGGTTAGCGTACCGGTCTTATCGAAAACCACTGCATCTACCTGGCCCAATCTTTCCAGAAAATTGCCGCCCTTGACCAGTACGCCCTGGCGGGATGCGCCGCCGATGCCGCCGAAAAATCCGATAGGAATCGAGATGACCAGCGCACAAGGGCAAGATACAATTAAGAAGGTAAGTGCCCGATACAACCATTCATTGAACACGCCAAACCCCAGAATCAATGGAGGGACCAAGGCAACAGCCACAGCCACTCCTACCACCACCGGCGTATAATAGCGGGCAAACCGCGTGATGAACTTTTCACTGGCCGCTTTTTTCTCCCCGGCCTTTTCCACCAACTGTAATATTTTGCTGACAGTGGATTCGCCAAACAGCTTTGTCGTCCTAATCTCTAGGGCACCGCTCTGGTTGATGCTGCCGCTCAACACTTCACTGCCTTGAAAAACTTCCCGAGGGACCGATTCCCCAGTTAACGCCAATGTATCCAAAAAGGAATATCCGTTTTCGACCAGGCCGTCCAGCGGCACCTTCTCACCGGGCTTTACTAGGATAATCTCGCCAATCTCAACTGAAGCTGGATCCATCTGAACGGCTGTCCCATCACGCTTTACGTTGGCAAAGTCCGGTCGGATATCCATCAAATCGGCGATAGAGTTTCGCGAACGCTGCACCGCCAAATCCTGCAGGAGCTCCCCAACGCCGTAAAAAAGCATGACTGCCACAGCTTCTGTATATTCTCCGATGGCCGCCGCACCGATTGTGGCTATGGTCATTAGGAAATTTTCGTCGAATACGCTGCCTTGCCCAATGCTGCGCACCGCCGCCCAAACGATCGAGCCTCCAGCCAGCAGATAGGAAATGCCATAGAGCAATAGTGCCAACCATCGTTCCATTTGCAACAACGCCGCCACCAATAAAAGTGCCAACGCGAGCGCAAGAAAAGTCACCCTCTTTGCCAAGCCGCCGCCCTCATGACCATGACTATGACTATGGTTGCCGTTTTCGGCAGCTCTGCATGCGCAGCCAATATCCGGTCCCTCAAATTTACCAGGCCCCTCAATGCAAGCATCTTCACAGCCCTTAGGCCCGAGCTCATGGTCATGATGGCGGGAAGGAGCATGCGCATTTCTGCCGTCCACCTCAAGTTCTACCGCCTTTCGGTCACGTCTCACAAAAACACTCCCCTTCTTGTAGAATCACGGAATCCGCGTGAACTGTGCAAACACTGTCTTCAGATTTTCCAGTGTCTCCTCCTGCTCGCCGCTCTTGATCCCCTCCACTACACAATGCTCGATATGGTCTTCCATAATGATGCGCGCCACATTGTTAAGCGCCGAGCTGACCGCCGAAATCTGGATGAAGATATCGATACATTCTCGATCTTCTTCCACCATTTTGGCAATGCCCTTTACCTGTCCTTCGATGCGCTTCAGGCGGGTGCGCACGGCAACAGTGTTATGCGAATGTTTCATTGCTATTCCACTCCTTGTTTTTACATACCCATACCCGGTATG
>JBMNTQ010000010.1:0-23754 GCA_050945815.1 Christensenellales bacterium | reverse complement strand
CAATTTCATTATAGCATGTCTTACAAAATGATCGAATACGGATATTTTAAATAAAAATGAAGGATCCTGTGGATAATTGTCAGGCTCGGCTTGCTTCCCCTAAAAATATTTGTTATCATAAAAAATACCTTCTCTTGCAAGAAATCTGGTTTGCAAGGGAAAGTATTATATTTTTATCCACATTTTGTGGATAAGTTTGTTAATAAGTGTTACTATATTAGTATATTTATGTCTGGCTTGTCTCATTCCTCTTTTATTTGCCAGCTAGCATAGTTACCTTTATTTTTCGCGGGTTTGCCGCTCTGATTGTTTCAATTTTGGAAAGGGGTTTCGCTATCATGTCTGTGGATGCATTGTGGAATAAAGCGCTGGAATATATTCGCGCTGAGATGACGGAGCTCAGCTATACCACTTGGGTTAAAAATGTCATTACGCCCAGCCTGTATGATGGGGAAAAAATTGTTTTATCCGTTCCTTCGGACTTCTATATCAATAATTTGTCTCCCCGTTACAATAGTCTGATTCAGGGAGCCTTGAATAAAGTCAGTGGAAAAGAGATTCAACTCCAATTCACCACCGGTGAACGGAAAACAAATGAAGCTGTACCGGCTCCTGCCAAAGGAGCACCCCTTTTAAACCAGAAGTATACCTTTGAAACTTTCGTAATCGGCGACAGCAACCGCTTTGCTCACGCGGCCTCTCTGGCTGTGGCGGAATCTCCTGCTAATGCATACAATCCCTTGTTTTTGTATGGCGGCGTGGGGCTGGGCAAAACCCATTTGATGCATGCAATTGGGCATTATGTCTATTCCCATAATCCTAGCGCATCTATTTTATATGTAACCAGCGAGAAATTTACCAACGATCTGATTTCCTCGATCCAGACCAACAGTTCCAACCGTTTCCGGGAACATTACCGGAATGCAGATGTGCTGTTGGTTGACGATATTCAATTTATTGCCGGCAAGGAGAGCACCCAGGAAGAGTTTTTCCATACATTCAACGCTCTCTATGAAGCCAATAAGCAGATTGTTATCTCCTCGGACAAACCGCCCAAGGAAATCCCTACGCTGGAGGAACGGCTTCGTTCCCGTTTTGAATGGGGCTTATCCGCAGATATACAAAAACCGGATTTCGAAACAAGGGTAGCGATTTTACGTAAAAAAGCACTGGGTGAAAGCCTATTTATTGAAGACAGCATTCTCCAATCGATAGCTGGACAAATCGAATCCAATATTCGGGAGTTAGAGGGTTCTTTGACGCGGGTTGTGGCGTATGCCGCGCTTACCAAGAAACCCGTCACCCTAGAACTTGTGGAAGAAGTGTTGAAAGATTACTTCCCTAAGGCCAACCGCAAAGCTATCACCATCCCTGTGATTCAGCAAGTGGTTGCTGAATATTATGATATGCCGGTTTACAACTTTAAAAGTAAGAAACGTACCAAGGATATAGCGTTTCCTCGTCAGATTGCCATGTATATTTGCCGAAATCTGACAGATACTCCGTTGCTGCTTATCGGGGAAGCCTTTGGCGGCCGCGACCATAGTACGGTTATGTATGCCTGCGATAAGATTGAACAGATGATAAAGGAAGATTCGGATCTACGAAATATCGTTTCGGATTTAATATATAAAATAAAAGAATAAGTTTATCCACATTTTATCCACATAAATTGTGGATAAAATGGTGAATAGTTTGTGAATATCTTTCATAAGAATAAAGGGCTTGGATAATGTGGAGAAATCGTGGACAAAAATTCTGGGTATTCCCCAAGTTCTAGGCAGTGGATTTTCCCTTACTTACCGACAAAAATTCAGTTTTCCACAGTTTCCATAGTACTACTACTATTACTCCTACTACTTAAATAAATAATATACGATCACTTATACTGAAAGGATGTCTGATATGCGTTTTATTTGCGAAAGAGAAGAACTAAATGCTGCATTGTCTGTTGTTCAAAAGGCAATGCCCCTGCGCTCAACGATGGATGTTTTGGAAGGCATTTGCATTCAGGCACAAAAAAATTCCCTTCTTTTACGATGCAGTGATATGACCCTGCAAATAGAGACGGTCATGTCGGCGCAGGTAGAAGAAGAAGGGCAGCTTGTGTTAGGTAAGCTTCTTTTTGATATTGTTCGTCATCTATCCAGCGGTATGATGGAAGTGACATCCATATCTGACTCTGCTGCACAGGTAAAAAGTAAAAAGAGTCGTATTACCATTCAGGCTTTGCCTGGAGAAGATTTTCCCGTTATGCCCAAGTTGCGTACCATTGGCGAAATTACGTTGCCGCGCCATGTCTTGAAGGATTTAATTCGGCAGACTGTATTTTCCACTGCTCTGGATGAAACAAAGCCTATTTTAACAGGCGCTTTGTTGGAAATTGGCAAGGAAGGGATTAATATGGTGGCATTGGACGGTTATAGGCTGGCTCTGCGCCATTATCCAATGCCTTGCGCAGACGAAGCCAAGATTGTTTTGCCGGCTAAATCTTTAAACGAGATTTCTCGTGTGATAGGGGAAGAAGGGGATGTCAAGCTGGAATATGGCGCCGGCTATGCGTCTATTGATATGGAACATACAAAAATCTGTACGCAGCTTTTAAGCGGAGAATATACGAAATATCGCCAAATCTTAAGCAATGAGCATCAAACTCGGGTGAGGATTGAGCGATCTGCTTTGCTCAACAGCATAGAGCGAGCTTCTATTATGGCAAAGGAGGCGCGCAACAACCTGATTAAGCTGAGCATTGACGCTGAAACCATGGTAATAACCTCTCAGTCGGAACTGGGCAACACCTATGACGAACTGCCCATATCCTGTGAGGGCAGGGATTTGGAAATTGCGTTCAATGCGCGATATCTGCTGGATGTGTTGAAAGTATTGAATGATGAAGAAATCTATATGGACTTCAATACAAATATCAGCCCTTGTATGATTAGGCCGGTGGATTCGGAGGCATTTTTATATCTTGTCTTGCCGGTACGGGTTTTAGGTAGCTAAACGATTAAAATGGCCGAAAGGCCATTTTTTATTTTGAATCTTGTGGAGAGTATTGGATGGTTCCGCTGATTTTAATATAGATAGCATCGGGCGCATCGAATTCAATGATAGGCCCAGGGTCTGGGAAGCATAGGGTATTGCCGTCGTAATAACCGTTATGCCGGACAGAGGATTTTACTTCATGGACAATTCCTGATGTATCTTTCCATAGAATATTTAAGCTAGGTAAGCAAAAAGGGTTTGTTGTGTCTAGCGCGACCTTCCAGCGTAAAGCATGGATTTTTTTTCCATATTCCTCCAACCGGTCGAATATCAGTTCGAATGTACCGTCAGTGTTGGGGATGGAATGGAAAAAAGAATAATCTTCATCATGACCATTGTTTTTTCGGATGCATAGACAACTGGTGTGGCGGTATAGATGGTAGGGATTGATGTCTGTTCGGATTTTATAAAATTGCTGGGGCCCGAAATTAAAATATTGCAGCAGAAGATTCCGGGAAGGGGGATGATTGATCAGTTTTTCCAGCAGTTGTACGCCCCAGACCCTTTTACCATGTTCAATATTTTGTAAGGATAGGAGGGCCATATAATATTTCATTAAAGATTTATTGTGGGATATGGGAGCGTATTCCGGAAAAACCTGCTTAAATAGGGCGGCAGGCATTGATTCATATGTTTGAATAGTGGAGGTCAGTTCCGCTTGCAGACGGATATTTACGTCATCGCTCAGGGAGCTGATGCTGCTGTCGCTGACAGTAAAGTCCAGCAAAGGCTGGGGCAGAATATGGATACCTGCATGCAGAAGAAGGCGGAGGTACAGGTCGTAATCGCTTAATTGGAGGATGCCTAAGGTATAGCCGCCTATTTTTTGGTAGAGTTTTTTACGGATCATCATGCTGGGATGGCAAAGACAATTTCCACGGTGGAAGAAATAGCGTAGCCATTCGGCTTGGCTTCGGTTTTCGTTGGAAAAGATGGAAAAATAGGGGCTGTTTTTGTCGGCAAAAGGCGCGCCCATGCTATCCACCAAATTACACAGGCTAAAAACAGCCCCTATTTTCGGATGGGCATTTAGATAGGCTACTTGCTTTTTTATTTTATCCGGATAAAAAAAGGTGTCTGCATCCAAGATAGCAATATAGTTTCCCCGGGCAGCTGCGCAGCCTGTTGCATCGGCGGCGGTAACACCTAAATTCACGGGATGTTGGATAGAGCGGATACGGGAATCTTTTTTCTGCATACTGTGTACAATATCTGCGGTATGATCTGTGGAAGCATCGTTTACGATAATTACTTCAATATTTTTGTAGGTTTGATTGAGCGCGCTTGCAATACATTTTTCCAGATAGACAGCGTGGTTATACACGGGTATGACAATACTCACTTTTACAGCCATCGATAACCTCCTGATCTATAATAATACTATTATAATCGCTTATCTTCGGGGATTCCATGTAAATCCACAAGAAAATAGAAATATTAGCGTCAGACTAGTTGAAGGAAATTGGAATGTTTGATAATCTGATAATTGAAACAATTTTTATGGGAAGGGAAGATAGGATGTTCCGGCAGAGAATATGGGTTGCTGCTTTTTTGGTGCTGGTACTTTTTTTGACCGGGTGTGCAGGGTTGACCGGAGTTTCTGTAGAGCAGCCTGATGATGCTTTATTGCAGGCGCATGTTATCAATGTGGGAAAGGCAGACTGTATTTTATTAGTACAGGGCGAAAACGCCATGTTGATTGATGCGGGCAATCAGGCGGATGAGGCTGTTGTTATACAATATATCCGCAGCATGGGCATCGATACTCTGGATTATGTGATCGCTACCCATCCCCATGAAGACCATATTGGAGGCATGACAGCCGTAATCAGGAACTTTACGATTAAAAACTTTATTTTGCCGGATGTGGCACACAACACGCAGGTGTTTGAGAACATGTTGGATATAGCTAAGAGAAAGGGTCTTCTGCTAGACAAACCCGACCTATCCAAACGTTATCCCTTGGGAAAAGCGGAATTCAGTATAGTGGCCCCTAATTCTCGAAGTTATGAGCAATTAAACGACTATTCCATTGTTTGTAAAGTAGAATTTGAACAGATAGCGATGTTGTTTTGCGGCGATGCGGAGGCATTATCGGAAAGGGAGATGCTGGATCGTGGCTATGACTTGTCGGCAGCTTTGCTAAAAGCGGGGCACCATGGCAGCGACAGTTCCAGTACAAGGGAGTTTTTAGCGGCTGTTGGGCCGCGAGTGGCGGTTTTAACTGCGGACGAGCAGGATCGGACAGGCGGGCCGGGGAAAACCGCCTTGAAAAACCTGCGGGATACAGGCGCAGAGATTTATCGCAGCGATACCGACGGCCATATCCTAGCGCAGACTAATGGAGAAACTTTGGAAATCCGTACTCAGAACCAGGTAAAGGCGGATGAAATATTTTATATTGAAAAGCCGCAACATTCCTCTGCGCCAACCGATTCACAGCAGGTTGTTCAGAAATCTTATATAGGCAACAAAAACAGCAAAAAAGTGCATTTGCCCAGCTGTAGCGGACTGCCTAAGGAAGAAAACCGCGTCTATTTCGGGGAGCTAGAAGAGGCATGGGAGCAGGGATATAGCCCTTGCCAAAGATGTCTTTCGGAGGAAAGATTATGAGATATGTGATAGACAGGATAGAGGGGGATTATGCTGTTTGTCAGCGCTGCTGCGATGGGGGATGGGCCTATATCCCTGTAGATGAGCTTCCTGAAAAGGCGCGGGAGGGCAGTTATTTGGAAAAAGACGGGCAAAGGATTCGTCTAGTAGCGCAGGACGGGGAGCGGCAGGAAAGAATCAGAAAGAAGTTGGACGAACTATGGAGGAAGTAAGGGATCGGGGCAAAATAAAGGAGTGGTGGTTTCTGCAAGCTAGGGGCCATGTGTCCTTGTCTGTGTGTATGGCTAAGCAAGGGGATGCTAGATGATTGTATTGAGTGCCCAGCATATCAGCAAAAGTTTTGGAGACCGGGAGATTTTAAAGGATGTTTCGTTTCATCTGCAACAGGGGGAGAGAGTCGGACTGGTGGGCGTAAATGGCAGCGGAAAAACCACGCTGTTTCGAATTCTGACGGGGAAAACCCAGGCTTCTGACGGGGATGTTTTTATCAACCGAGATGCTGTTTTGGGCTATATGCGCCAGCAGCAACCTCAGAAGGGCCGGACGCTGTATGAGGAGGCACTGTCGGTGTTCGAGCCGTTGCTGCATATCGAGAGGGAGCTGGAGGACATAGCGGCCCGGCTGTCGGCCCAAGGCCCCAGCGACATTTTGATAAAAAAGCAGCACCAGCTATTGGAGCGCTACACCCGCGAAGATGGCGCAACCTATCGAAGCAGAACACGTTCTACTCTGTTAGGCATTGGATTCACTCAGGAGCAACTGGATCAGAATACGGATTTATTGTCCGGCGGCCAGTTGTCTAAGCTGGCGTTGGCTAAGCTTTTACTGGGGAAGGCCAACCTGTTGCTTTTAGACGAGCCCACCAACCATTTAGACTTGTTGGCTATCGATTGGCTGGAGCGGTTTTTGTTGGAATTTAGGGGCAGCTATATTGTCATTTCTCATGACCGTTATTTTTTAGACCGGGTAACAACGGCAACGCTGGAGATAAAGGGCGCAGAGTTGCGCCGCTTTGAGGGAAACTATACTGCATATGTAGAGAAAAGCGGCACCAGTGAGGAGCTGATGTGGCGGCATTACCGCAATCGGCAGAAGGAGATCCGGAGGCTGGAAGGCATCATCGCCCAGCAGCGGCGCTGGAATCGCGAGAAAAACATTCGTACAGCCGAGAGCAAACAAAAGCAGCTGGATAAGATTAAGGAAGGCCTGGTAAAGCCCCAGCCGCCGCCGGGAACCATCCATTTTCGGTTTGCTCCGCCGGTATTCGGGGGCAACGATGTTTTGACGGTAGAGGGCTTGGCGATGGAATTCGACCGGCCGCTCTTTGAACAGGTGGACATGGAAATCAAAAAGGGCGAGCGGGTTTTCCTGATGGGAGAGAATGGCTGTGGCAAGACCACCTTGCTTCGGCTGGTGATGCGGCAAGTAAAGCCGGCGAGGGGCAGTGTGGAGTTTGGCAGCGGCATTTTGCCTGCTTACTACGACCAAGCCCAGCAGAACTTGAACCCTGCTCATACGGCTTTACAGGAGGTTTGGGGAATGAATTCCAGCCTTAGTCAGACAGAAGCCCGAAAGGCCTTGGCTGCTTTTCTGTTTCGCGGGGACGACGTCCACAAGCCTATATCGGTTTTATCCGGCGGCGAGAAGGCACGGATAGCGCTGTTGAAGCTGATGTTCCAGCGGGCTAATTTTCTGCTTTTAGACGAACCCACCAACCATCTAGACATCGCCTCCCGAGAGGCCTTTGAGGAAGCCCTGGATCAATACGAAGGCACGCTGCTTATTGTATCCCATGACCGTTACCTCATCAACCGGATGGCGGATAGGATTTTGCATTTGACTTCGCAGGGAGTTTTGGCTTACGAGGGCGGTTATGACGATTATGCCCGATGTATGCAGGAGAGGCCGGAAGCCTTAAAGGAGCAAGCGCCGAAAGAGGCGGACAGGCCAAACAATCTGTATGTTTTGCGCAAGCAGCGGCAGAAGCAGGAGGCGGATATCCGGGCGCTGGAGCGGACCATCGAGCACCGGGAGCAAGCGTTGGAGCAGCTTACGCAGAAGATGGACCAGGCAGCGGCAGACTATAGCGAGCTGCTGCGCTGTGGCGAACAGATGCAGGAGCAGCGGACAGAGCTGGACAGCCTCTACGAGCAGTGGGAACAGATGCAGCAGGTGTTGGAACGTTGCCCATTAGAGCAGCGGGAAGAAAACTGGTAGAATGCAGCGCAGGGTTGGCGGAATCGGAGGAAACGGGTATGTTGACAGCAAAATGGGTGGATTATGAAATACTAGATGCGGGGGACGGTGAAAAGCTGGAGCGATGGGGGGATGTTGTCTTGTTGCGGCCGGAGCCTCAGGCTATTTGGCCCAAGCTGGGCAACAAGATTACGCCGGATGCCCATTATATACGCAGCAGCAACGGCGGCGGACACTGGGAATTTGCGCGGGAGCTGCCCCAGAGCTGGCAGATAAGCTACGGGAAACTGAAGTTTTTGGTGCATCCCACCGCATTCAAGCATACGGGCCTTTTTCCTGAACAATCGGAGAATTGGGACTATATGGCAGGCCTGCTGAAGAAACGCCGGGGAGCTAAAGTGTTGAACCTGTTTGCTTATACAGGCGGCGCTACCATCGCCTGTGCGGCAGCCGGCGCCTTTGTGACCCATGTGGACTCTGCCAAGGGAATGGTGGCTAGGGCCAAGGAAAATGCTGCTTTAAACGGCATAGCGCAAACGGGCGTGCGCTATCTTGTGGATGATGTGCAAAAGTTTGTACAGCGAGAGCGGCGACGGGGTAATACGTATGATGCGATTGTCATGGATCCGCCTTCTTATGGCCGCGGGCCGGGAAAGGAATTGTGGAAGCTGGAGCAGAGCTTAGTTCCCTTGATTAACGAATGTATACAGATTCTGTCACCAACGCCCCTGTTTTTTGTGATAAACTCCTATACGATGGGCCTCTCGCCCCAGGTGATATCCAATTTAGTGTATTTGATGCTGCAAAAGAGGTGGGGCGGCCGGACATTTGTAGACTATTTAGGGCTGGCGGTGGGAGATTCGCCGTTGGTGTTGCCCTGCGGCGTGACAGGCCGCTGGGAGGCATAAAAGATGCAGGTTTTGTATGAGGACAATCATCTGCTGGTGGTAGAAAAGCCCCCAAATATCCCGGTGCAGCCGGACAGCAGCGGGGATCGGGATATGCAGACGCAGCTTAAAGGTTATATCAAAGAAAAGTATGGGAAGCCCGGTAATGTTTATCTGGGCATTGTCCACCGGCTGGACCGGCCTGTGGGCGGCGTGATGGTGTTTGCCCGCACCTCCAAGGCTGCGGCGCGGCTGGGGGCGCAGTTTCTTTCTGGACAGGCTAAGAAAAAGTACCTTGCCGTCGTGCATGGAGCGCCCTTGCAGCAGGATGTTTTGCAGGATTATCTGATCAAGGGGCGCCACAATTTTACGCGGACGGGAACAGCCGACGAGAAGGGAGCAAAGCTTGCCCGGCTTTCCTATACATTGTTGAGTCGGCGGCAGGGATTGTCGCTGATGGAAATCATGCTGGAGACAGGCCGTTCCCACCAGATTCGCGTGCAGTTTGCGTCTCGTGCCATGCCGCTGTGGGGTGATGTGCGCTATGGAGACCAGAAAGAACGAGGCGGCATTGCGCTGTTTGCTCGGGAGTTGCAGCTTCAGCACCCAACAACAGGTGAATGCCTGATCTTTGGCGCTGAGGTGCCGGGAAAATTCCCATGGGAGCTTTTTTGCACAGACTAAAACCTAAACAATTTCAAATAAAATATCCAGTCCCCCTTTTCATTTGGGATAGAAAATCGTAAGATAAGAGAGGCGGACAGGCTAATAGATGAAGGAGAGTCGAGCCAATGCTGGATTTAAAGAAAATTAACGGCGATAGGGAAGCGTTTCAGGAAGCGATGGAAAAGCGCAATTTTAAAGCGGATACCGGGCAACTGTTTTCGCTGGACACAAAGAGAAAACAACTGTTAATCCAGACGGAGCAGCTCAAAGCGCGGCGCAACTTAGTGTCTGGCCAGATTCCCAAGCTTGCCAAAGAGGGGAAGGATATCACTTCGCTGAAGGATGAAATGCGCGCGGTGGGAGATGAAGTCCAGAAATTGGACGGAAGCTTGCGCAGCGTAGAGGAAGAGCTGCGAGACGTACTGTTGCGGATTCCCAATATGCCGTCTAAGGCGACTCCTTATGGAAAGGATTCCGATAGTAACGTGGAGGTGCGCCTGGTGGGCGGCCCCCGCTGCTTTGACTTTGAGCCGTTGCCTCACTGGGACATTGGTGAGAATCGGGGTATCTTGGATTTTGCTACAGCCGCGAAAGTGACCGGTGCGCGATTTACCTTCTATCGAGGCTTGGGTGCGCGGTTGGAGCGGGCGCTGATCAACTATATGCTGGACTTGCATACGAAAAATGGATATGAAGAAGTTTTGCCGCCCTATATCGTCAATCGGGACTCCATGACCGGGACGGGCCAGCTGCCCAAATTTGAGGAAGATGCTTTCAAATTGGCCAACAATCCAGATTATTTTCTCATTCCTACAGCGGAAGTGCCGGTGACCAATATGTACCGGGATTCCATTATAGACGGGCCAATGCCGAAAAAACATACGGCGTATAGCGCGTGCTTTAGGGCGGAGGCGGGCAGTGCCGGGCGAGATACCCGGGGCTTGATTCGTCAACATCAGTTTAATAAGGTTGAGTTGATTAAGTTTTGTACACCGGAGACCTCGTATCACGAGCTGGAGATGCTCACGCTGGATGCGGAGAAGGTCTTACAGGGGTTGGGGCTGCCCTACCGGGTGATGTTGCTGTGCGGCGGCGATTTGGGCTTTTCCGCAGCCCAAACATACGATATTGAGGTGTGGATGCCCAGCTACGAAAGGTATGTGGAGATTTCCTCCTGTTCTAATTTTGAGGACTATCAGGCGCGGCGCGCCAACATCCGTTTTCGGCCGGAGAAAAAATCCAAGCCGCAGTATGTGCATACGTTAAACGGCTCTGGAGTGGCTGTGGGGCGGGCATTGGCGGCTGTGCTGGAAAATTACCAGCAAAGCGACGGCAGCGTGCGTGTACCGGAGGTGTTGCGTCCATACATGGGTGTGGATGTGATATAGACAGCGGATTTTAGAATGATAAAAGAAAAGGTGCGTTTGCAGGCCTAAAGGAAAGATAGGATTGGGCGCTTGAGTTGCGGCAGTTGCCTGGGGGAAAAGAGATAGTGCGGGCCAAGACGGGTAATAAAGGCTTTGGCGTTTGCCTGATGCGCAGCGAAAAGACCTTGGCGGAAAAGAAAAACCGGCATAATCATGCCGGTTTTTGGGCGTATTTAAAGGGATTTTCGTATGTTTTCAGCCTTTTTAAGGAGAAAATCGGCAAACTTGGGGCAACATCCCAGGGGCGGCTCAGTTATATTTGTAGAAGCCTTCGCCGGTTTTCTTACCCAGCTTCCTTGCCCGCACCATTTTACGCAGCAGCGGAGCTGGGCGGTATTTGCTGTCGCCGGTTTCTCGCAGCAGCGTTTCCATGATGGCAAGGATTACGTCGTTGCCTACAAGATCGCTTACTGCCAGGGGGCCCATTGGATGGTTTGCGCCCAGTACGGCAGCTTTGTCGATGTCTTCCGGGGAGGCAAGCCCTTCCTCCAGGATGAAGATGGCCTCGTTGATCATGGGTACCAGAATCCGGTTGACCACAAACCCCGGTGCTTCGCTCACCTCTACGGGCTCTTTGCCGATCGAGATGGCCAGATTGCGGATGAACTCGATGGTAGCATCGGACGTTTCACTGCCGCGTACAATTTCCACCAGCTTCATGACATAGGCAGGGTTGAAAAAGTGCATACCTGCAAAACGCTCCGGCCGTTTGGTGGCTGTAGCGATCTCTGTGATGGATAGGGAGGAGGTGTTGGTGACGTAGATGGTGTTGTCTGAACAGATCTCGTCCAGATGTTGGAAGATATCGATCTTAACCTCCATTTTCTCCAACGCCGCTTCCAGAACAAGGTCGCAGTCTGCCGCCATGGAAAGGCCAACGCAGGTTCGGATGCGGCTCAGTGCCGCATCGGCTTCTTCCTGGGGCATTCTGCCCTTGGATACCAGCTTATTCAAAGTTTTTTCGATCATTTCTTTGCCGCGTCGAACAGCAGCTTTTTGGATATCGCACAGTACAACGTCGTTTTCGCCCGTTGCCATAACCTGCGCGATTCCGGCGCCCATAGTTCCGGCGCCAACAATACATATCTTCATAATATCTCCTTTTCTATCGACAGTGTTAAAAGTCGCTTATTTTTTCGAACGATTCAAAAAGGCCTGCATGGCATCTTTTTGTTCCTGGGTTGCGAAGCATACACCAAAGATGTCGGATTCAAAGGCCAGCCCGTCGTCCAGACTGCCGGAGAGGCCGGTGTCAATGGCTTCCTTGGAGGTGCGTAGCGCTTCGCTGGAAGAGCGCATCATTTTGCCCGCAATAGCGAGGCAAGTGTCCATCAGTTCGGCGGAAGGCACCACGCGGTTGACCAGGCCGATGCGCCACGCCTCTTGGGCATCGATACGGTTGCAAGAAAAAATCATTTCTTTGGCGCGGCCTGTGCCTACCAGACGGGCTAGACGCTGGGTTCCGCCAAAACCTGGAATAATACCCAGACCGGTCTCCGGCTGGGCAAACAGGGCATTTTCCGAAGCAACGCGCATATCACAGGCCATGGCTAACTCACAGCCGCCGCCTAAAGCGTAGCCGTTGATGGCACCAATGACAGGCTTGGGCATTTTTTCCAAGCGGCGGAAGGCAACGTTGCCGTTGGTGCTGAATGCGCGGGCTTCTTCTGGGGTTAGGTTGGACATCTCGGCGATGTCTGCGCCGGCAACAAAGGATTTTTCGCCGGCACCAGTTACAATTACGACCCGGACCTCATCGTCATGTTCTACCAGGGAAACAGCCTCTGCCAAGTCATTGATGACTGCTGTATTTAAGGCGTTGAGCTGTTTGGGACGGTTGATGGTAAGGGTAGCGATGCCGTCCTTTTTCTCTAACAGAATATGCTCCATAGTAAAGCCTCCTTAATAAATTATATAAAATCTAAGTTTTTGAGAAGCACATTGAAACGCGCAGAATAAACCTGATTGAGCTGGGCATGGGCAAGGCATGAAAAACGGCCCTTGAAGGAATAGCGCCTTTCGTGCTGCGTTTGATTAGAGCTCTACGGGCGCTCCACAATCAAGGCTTCACCCATGCCGCCGCCGATGCATAAGGTAGCCAGGCCGCGTTTAGCATCGCGCTTGATCATTTCGTGTACCAAGGAAACCAGGATTCGGGTGCCGGAAGCGCCGATAGGGTGGCCGAGGGCAATCGCGCCGCCGTTTACATTCAACTTTTCATCAGGGATATTCAACTCGCGGGCAACGGCTAGCGCTTGGGACGCAAACGCTTCGTTGGCTTCGATCAAGTCGATGTCGTCTATGGTGAGGGAAGCGCGCTGTAGAGCCTGCTGGGTTGAGGGTATGGGGCCAATGCCCATGATGGACGGATCGACGCCTACGGAACCGTAGGAAACGATGGAGGCCATAGGGGTTAGGCCGTGTTCGTTGAGGAATTTCTCACTGACAACCAGCAGGGCCGCTGAGGCATCGTTGATGCCGGAGGCGTTGCCGGCAGTAACGGTGCCGTCCTTTTTGAAGGCGGGACGAAGCTTTTGCAGCACTTCGAAGGTGGTATTTGGACGGATATATTCGTCGTTTTCCATCAGATGGGCCTGCCTCTTGACTGTATATTCTACAGGCAGGATTTCATCTTTAAAACGGCCGGCTTCTTGGGCTGCTGCCGCTTTCTTCTGGGAGGAGAGGGCAAACTGATCCTGTTCTTCCCGGGAAATACCGTATTGCTCGGCGATGTTTTCTGCGGTTATGCCCATGTGGTAGTCGTTGAATACATCCCACAAGCCGTCCTTGACCATATAGTCTACCGCTGAGGATTCTCCCATCCGGGCACCCCAGCGCAGAGCAGGCAGAAGGTAGGGGGTTTGGGACATGTTCTCGACGCCCCCGGCTACGACGCAATCCGCATCGCCGGTCTGGATGATTTGGGAGGCGAGAACAACAGCCTTAAGACCGCTGCCGCAGACTTTGTTGATGGTTAGAGCGGGGGTGGTCAGGGGCAAGCCTGCTCCTAAGGTGGCTTGCCGTGCGATATTTTGCCCGTGGCCGCCGGACAGCACATTGCCCATAACAACTTCATCTACCAGCTCAGGGGCAAGGTTTGCACGGCTAAGGGCTTCTCGTACGACAAGGGAAGCGAGCTTTCCGGGCGAAATGTCCTTTAAGCTGCCGCCGTAGGAACCGATGGGAGTTCGGCACAGACCCAGCAAATAGCCTTTATTCATAAATCAAAACCTCCATAAAATTGATGAATTAACATATAAATCAATTATATCACTCTTTGCGCAACAATTCATTAATCCGCCTGTATTTTATAACGGGACAATGAAACAGAGGCTTTTTGCCAACAGCAGCCTGCAAAAAGACGATAAAAAAAGCCCTGGCGGGCTTTAAGGGATGGAGACGATAAAAGGCATAACGAAATTTGATTCGTAGAAAAAATTGCCCAATAAAGACGATTTCACGGCGCCTGATACGGCATCGAAGGGCAGGAGGGTTAGCACAACCGGCACCAGCAGGAACAGTATGAACAGGAAAAGAAAGGCCTGCATTGCGCCGAAGCAGCTGCCCAGCAACCGGTCGTGTTGTTTAAGCATAGGCAGCCGTATGACAAAGTGGACGCCGTTTTGCGCCAGAGACAAGGCGGCGCGGATGATGATGAACAGGAATAAAAAACACGCTACATTTAAGACTACGATGCCGATAGTCTGGTTGAAATATTCCGCCATGGTGGTTAGCCCCTGGTCCGCAAAGGCCTGTTCGGTCAAATTTTGCTGGAGAAGATTGCCGATGGAATTAGGCAGAGAAGCCTCTTGCACGAGGGAGACAATTTTCCCCGGAGCAGCCTGGGCTACCGGCAGGTTGACAGAGGCGATATCCGAGATACGCTGGGCTCCGTCGGTGTAGTTGATGATGGTTTGGAAAAGGTTGCTGCCCAACAGAGAGCGGGATAAAAGGGGATAGAAAAGCAAAGACGCAAGGCAGGATACGATCAGGGAGCCTAGGCTTAAAATGGACATTAAAAAGCCTTTATAGGCGCCGAATATGATGAATCCGGCAAATATAATTAAAATAAGGATGTCAATCAGGTTCAAATTCAGTCACCTCAAAGCTTAAAAAGCGGCGTTATGGCAATTCCAGAAGATAGACTTCCTGGCCACTGGTTAAAAAGGCACGGTTGCCACAGGCAGGTTGCAACACCTCTGCCTCAAAGGGTATTTGTGTTTTTCTGAGCAGCTCGCAGTCTAAGCTGTAGACATAGAGTATGTTGCCGGCCAAAGCGTAGAAGCGGTCTTCTCCTAGCAGGACGTAGGTACAGTCTGGAGGAAGCTGGGTTGTGTGGTCGCCGCCGTTCATATGGATAATTCGGGCCGCGTTGTAGATCGGGGTGCCCACATCTTCCATTCGGGGTGTGAGCAGAAAAACTGCTTCATCCTGGGCGTTGATGCGAGAACCCATCAGGTTCCAACCGTAGACCAGAATACTATCCTGAGTTTCTCCAATATAGTTGCTGCCGATGATGTGGTTGGTGCCTGCGGCGTATATTTGCTGTTTGGAAAACAATACGTCTTGAATGATCTGGGATTCTAGGCTGATGATACCGTTGATGGAATTTCCCTGATCTTTGTAGGTGGTGATACGGGAAGCCAGGACAACGCCGGAGGTGTCCAGCGCCAGCGTCCACAGGTTGCCGTCGCTATTGAAGCCGAAGGACAAAATGGTATAGTTGGCTTCGATGGTGGCAAGCTCGTTGCCGCCCAGATCATAGAGGCGTACAACCTGGCTGCCGTCCGGCAAATCGCAAAGCACAGCGATTGAATCAGGAGAGCTGTGCACAGCGCTGATAGCCTGGGGCTGAACGGAAAGCAGCACTTCCCCTTTTAGGTTCAGCGCCTGAAGCTCGTCGTCCGTATAAACGCATATGATATCATTTTCCACGCTGACCTTGGTGTCGGACAGGGAAAGCGTGGTTTCGAAGAGGGGTTCTAGGTTTTCGTCGGTTGCGGTCAGGGATTTGCCTTGTATGGATACGATCCCGTTGTCGAAGGAGGTGTAGAGAGAATCGGAGGAAAAGGGCAGCTGCTGGAGATTTGCGCTGGCAGTACCACTACGCAGCAAAAAGAACAGAACCAGCAACACGGCTGCCACGAGGAAAATTCCTGCCAGCAGCAAAGTCAGCCTTTTTTTTCGTTTCTTTTTCTTGTGCCGTCCTGAAGTCTGAGTGTACATGGTTCTCCTCCGTTAAATCAACAAACTTCTATCGCTCGCCGTTGGTTTTTGCATCTATTATGCGGATTCGTTTGATGCCGCCAATGCCGTACAGACGGTTGACGCCATCCTGGTTCAGCGGTTCGTCTAAATCTAGGATGGTGTAGGCAATCTGCTTGCTGCTACGGTTAATCATGTCGGAAATATTTGCTTTGCGCTCGCCAACAACGGATGTAATCTGGCCGACCATATTGCTGGTGTTTTGGTGGGTGATACATAGGCGGAAAAGGCCTGTGTAGGGAAGCTGGCAATATGGGAAGTTTACGGAATTCATGATGTTGCCGTATTCCAGAAAATCCCGCAGCTGATGTGCTGCCATTTGGGCGCAATTTTCTTCGGATTCCGGGGTCGAGGCGCCGAGGTGGGGGATGCAGATGATGTTGTCCTGGCCCAGAATATCGCCGGTTGGAAAGTCGACGATGTAGCGGGCCACCTTGCCTTGGGCGACGGCTTCCACGACCGCCTGGTTGTCGACGATCTCACCCCGGGCGAAGTTTAGGAGGGTTACGCCCGGTTTCATTTTAGCAATTTCTTCTGTGCTGATAAAATTACGGGTTTTTTCGGTCATGGGAATATGCAGGGAGATATAATCGCAGACCGACAAAAGTTCATCTAAGGATTGTGCCCGATGTGTTGCCCGAGAGATGCCCCAGGCAGCGGCCACGGACAGATACGGGTCGTAGCCGTATACGTCCATATTGATGGCGTGTCCCATGTTTGCTACCATGACGCCAATGGCGCCCAGTCCGATAACACCCAGTTTTTTGCCGCTCAGCTCCGGCCCGATAAACTGATTTTTCCCTTTTTCTACCAAGCGCGAGATGTCCTTGCCGTTGCCTTTCAGCCCCTGAACCCATTGCGTGCCCGACAGAAGGTTGCGCGAGGACAAGAGCATGGCGCCAAACACAAGCTCCTTGACTGCGTTGGCGTTGGCGCCGGGGGTATTGAACACCACGATGCCGTTGTCGCTGCAGCAGTCGACAGGGATGTTGTTGTAGCCCGCACCGGCGCGGGCGATGGCTAGAAGGTTGGGCGAGAACTTCATATCAAGGCAGTTGAAGCTGCGCAGCAGGATCGCGTCCTCGTCTTCTACGTCGTCGCCGATGAGATATCGATCGGCGGGTAATTCGTTATAGATGATATCGGAAATTTTATTGAGCGTTTTTATTTTATACACGATTTTGCCTCCCTTATCGGTTGGATAATTCAAATTCCTTCATGAATGCGACCAGCGCTTCCACCCCTTCCATGGACATGGCATTGTAGATGCTGGCGCGCATGCCGCCTACGCTTCTGTGGCCCTTGAGATTGACAAGGCCATTTTGGGCAGCCTGACGAATGAAGGATGCGTTCAATTCTTCCGTAGGCAGCAGGAAGGGAACGTTCATGAGGGAACGGCATTCTCCCTGCACGGTGGAAGAAAAGAGTGCGGAATCATCCAGAAAATCGTAGAGGAGGGCAGCTTTTTCTTCGTTGTGCTTCTGAATGGCTTCTATGCCGCCTTTGTCCATCAGCCATTCAAACACGAGGGATGCAATGTAGATGGGATAAACCGGCGGCGTATTGAACAGAGACCGCTCCTTTGCGTGGGTTTCGTAATTCAGCATGGTGGGTACGGTATTCTGTGTCCGTCCGATCAGGTCCTTGCGGATAATGACCAGAGTTACTCCTGCAGGCCCGATGTTTTTCTGGGCGCCGGCATAGATCAGCCCATACCGCGAAACATCCATAACCTCGCTTTTTTCGCTGAGGATGTTGGAGGACATATCCGCAACCAACGGCACGTTGCCGACATTGGGCAGCCGGCGGTAGCGGGTGCCGTAAATTGTGTTGTTGGTGGTGATGTGGAAATAATCCGCCTTCGGATCGAACTTGGATTCGTCGAAGGAAGGGATATCGTTGAAGGCTTGATCCTCGCTGCTGGCCACAACGTTTACCAGGCCATAACGCCGGGCTTCTGCTATGGCCTTCTTGGACCAGACGCCGGTGTGGATAAAATCGGCTTTTTTAGCGTTCGTGAAAAGATTGAGCGGAACCATGGCGAATTGCGTGCTGGCGCCACCTTGTAAAAACAGGATATCGTAGCTGTCGCTGATTCCCATCAGCTTGCGGAGGTTCTCTTCGGCACCAAAGAGAATTTCCTCAAAAGGCTTGGAGCGGTGGGTGATTTCCATCACCGACATTCCAAGACCCCTGTAATCTAAAAGCTCCTTTTGAGCCCGCTCTAGAACCGAGACCGGCAAGGTCGCCGGACCTGCCGCAAAATTATATACACGCATGCAATAGCCCCCTTCAACTCGCAATAAGTAATTCATTAGAAGATATACTAATTTATTATACTGCAATTTTATACTGAAAACAACAACCCTTATCCTAGCCCGGAGTTTTGTGCCCAAGAGCAGCGTGTTGTATTTTATGAAAAGCAAGCGACTCGCCGCGAATGTCTTCACGACGAGTCGTTTATCGCTCTCTTTACAGGCCGTTTTCCTGGATCAGTTGTGTCAATTCGCCGCTCTCTCGCATTGCTTCCAGCTTTTGAGTAGCCAGGGTTATAAGGTCCTGGTTGGCGATTAGGCCGGCTATACAGTAGTTTATCTCACCAAACCCTTCCGAGAGCAAGGAGAGCCCGCTGGACAGCTGGTTTTTTAGTGCGCCTGTTTCACAGCAGAATGCGTCCAGCTGGGGAGATTCGAGCAGCAGCTTTTCCTTGGCTTCCTGGTAGGAAGAAACGTCTACCAGTTCAAACGGGATTTCGGATTCTTTTATAAAATTTTGTAGGTGGGTTTTCTGGGTTGAATTGTAGAAGACCCCGACTTTTTTTCCGGCTAGCTGGGAAAGAGAGGAGTACGCGCCGTCTTTCACCATGAATGCGAACGTGTCGGTATAGTAGGGGGAAGAAAAGACGTATTTGGCGGAGCCTTCCTGCCCCTCGATCATGGCAATGGATAAATCCAGAGACAGGTCGTCTAAGAAGAAGGTGCGGGTGCGGTTATTGACCGGAACAAGTTCTACTTTTGAGGAGTCGCCCATGATGGCACCGCCGACGGAGCGGGCGATATCCGCTTCCAGTCCCAGAAATTCGCCGTTTTGCAAGGCAGAAAAACCCGGAATATTTGAATAAACCCCCACGCGCAGCACGCCCCGCGAGCGAACCTGAGCCATGGCCTGTCCGGCGGAAGGGTCTCGTGCGCAGCCGCTGAGAAACGAAAAGAGCAGCAAGACGCACAGGGATAAGGCTATGGATTTTCTTTTATGGAAAGGCTTCATAATAGCAATGTGCTCCATTATAATATAGTGATTCTATTTTATAGGAAAGCACAGAATCGGGCAAGGTGTGTTTTGCTTATTGAGGATAAGGGCGAGATTTAGTTTCTTATTTGCTTGTTAGATGCAGTGTGGTATAATTTTTAATTGAAAACATTATGATGGTAGCAGTGGAAGTTTTTTCCTGCGCTGCGAAGACGAATGGAGGGGGCTGCTTTGAGTATATTAGCCGCGGTGGTATTGGGCCTTGTGCAGGGCTTGTGTGAATTTTTGCCGGTCAGCAGTTCCGGCCACTTGCTTTTGTTGCAGGATGCGTTTGGGCTGACGGAGGGTGCGTTGGGGCAAAGCGCGATGGCGTTTGATATTATGCTGCATTTAGGGTCGTTGCTGGCGGTTTTTTTGCTGTTCCGCAAAGATGTTGCTGAGCTTATACGCCATCCGCTGGGCAAGAAAATGCGCTATCTTATAGTGGCCACGCTGCCTATTGTGATCGTTGTGATTCTGTTGGGAGACAGGATAGATGAATTGTTTCAGGGGAAATATTTGGGCCTTTCTTTCCTGCTGACGGCAGTTTTGTTGTCGCTGTCCGAGCTGGGCAGCAAACGGCGGACAAAAGAGAAAAAGAACATTGGTCTGCCTCAGGTTCTGGGTATGGGGCTGATGCAGGCAGTGGGCGTGTTGCCTGGGGTCTCCCGTTCTGGCGCTACGATCTCCGGCGGGTTGATGACTGGCCTTTCCCGGTCTAGGGCGGCGAAGTTCTCGTTTTTGATGTCGATTCCCGCTATTTTAGGATCGGCTGTGATGGCTGGAAAGGATATTGTGCAAGATGGCTTGGGCGAAGTTTCTTGGGGTATTATGCTGATTGCAATGGCAACGGCTTTTGTTTCCGGCTTTTTCGCTATTCGCTTTATGCTGAAGCTGTTGAAAAAATACAGATTGTATGGGTTTGCGCTGTATGTGCTTCTGCTGGGCATTGCGACGCTGATTGGACAGGGGTGGCTGGAGGCTACAGTCATGATTTGTGGCTTTTTGGTGTTGGTTTCTATGGCGATTGTCGAATTTATCAATAAGCGCGTTGTGGATTAAAAAACGCAGAGTAGCATAAAAAGAACGCTTCTTGCCAGGGAAAAGCGTTCTTTTTTGTTTCGCGGATTCGTATGATTTATTGTTTGGAAAGGGGGGAAGAATATGAGTATCGTCCAGAGAAAGAGGGGAGCGCGGCCCTTTGTATGGATGCGTCGGCTGTGCATCGTTGCGGGAGTTTTTTTGATTCTGATCGGCATTTATTTGGGGATAAGCGAAATAGACATGGCGGAACGGTCGGAGGATGCCGCTCAGGAACAAAAGGACAGCATTATGCTGATTCTGGAGTAGATGGGAGAGAGGAACAGCGTTTGGCGGGCAGCAAAGGATGGGGCGCTGGTGGCTGCCTCTATCCAGAGAATTGATCTTGCGCGGGCCGGGGTTTATGGTATAATTCAAATAGAAAAATACCGGCGCTCTTTGCCGGCAAGGAAAGGCCCGCTTTTATGCTGACTGTGTGTATTGTAAGCCATAACGACCAGGCAACCATAGACAAGGCTGTCCGCGGCATTCTCCAACATATGCCGGTGGATGGACGTCTTCTAATTGTGGACAATGCTTCCTCCGACAATACGCTGGAGATTGTAGGCAAGATCCCGCAGATTCAACTGATCCGTCTGGATAAAAACCTGGGTTTTGGCAGCGGACACAATGCGGCGCTGCCTTATTTGAATGCGAAATACCATGCCATCATCAACCCGGACATTGAAGTGAAAGACGATGTGTTGCAGCAAATATGCGACTATATGGACGAACATCCTGATGTTGCGATGGTGCAGCCTATGGTTTATTTCCCGGACGGGCAAGCGCAGCATCATGGGAAGAAAGATCCTACTTTTTTGGACTTGTTTATTCGCCTGTTTTTCCCAGGCAGATTCCACAAAAGACAGGCGCGTTATCTGAGGCTGGATGCTGATTATAGCAAACCCTTTGCTGTGGATGTAGCTTCCGGCTGTTTTATGGTTGTGCGCACAGAGCTGTTTAAGAGGATCGGCGGGTTTGATCGGCGGTTCTTTTTGTATTTTGAAGATAACGACTTGAGCCGCCGAATCCGGCAGCATGGGCGTATTATGCATGTGCCGTTTGGGCATGTGGTACACCATTGGAATCGTTCCTCCCGCAGAAGCTGGAAGTCGCTGTTGATTATGCTAAGTTCGGCATTTCGGTATTTTGCCAAATGGGGCCCGGGAAGCAGAAGGGGGAAGGATACATGAGGCCGCGGGTTTGCGTGCTGATGGCGGTGTATCGCCCTGACCCCGCTTATTTGAAGCAGCAGCTTTTAAGCATTGAGCAGCAGGATTATGAAAACCTGTATCTTTATATTCGGGAAGATTGTGGCGGCGAAACGCAGGAAGTTTTGCGCTTGGCGCGAGACTGCTTAGACAAGGTTCCCTTTTCTCTGGATAGCAATGAGAAAAATTTGGGCAGCACGAAGACCTTTGAATTGCTGACCCAAAAAGCCCAAGGGGATTATTTTGCCTATTGCGACCAGGATGATGTTTGGGAGACAGATAAAATAAGCAAGCTGATGCAGAGGGCATCGCAGGGACCTCTTGTTTATAGTGACTTGTCTGTTATAGACGGGGCAGGCAACAAACAGTATGATTCGTTTCGACAGATGCGCCGACGTATCCGACATTTGCACGGAGAAGGGCTGACCTCCTTTTTTCTGCGGCGCAACTGTGTGACTGGATGTACCATGCTGATGCGCGCTTCGGCAGCCAAAGCCGCGGCTCCGTTTCCCGCTGCTTATGTCCACGACCATTGGCTGGCGCTTTGCGCGTCGGCGGAGGGGCCTATCGCATATTGTCCGGAGGCGCTGGTTCGCTATCGGGTGCATGGGAAAAACCAGATCGGCGCTGCTGTGCTGAAAGACACGACTGATCGGGATGATTATATTGCCGTGCGCCTGCAGGCAGAACGGGAAAAATATGAGACGGTTTTGCAGCGTTTTGCCCAAAACGCCGCTGTGGAACAGATGGCATGGGAGCGTCTGGCGTGTTTAGCTAACCGGGAACGCTTTCTTAAAAAGCCCAGGTGGGCGTCCTTCGGCGCTTTCTGTAGGGGGGCGAGGGAGGATTTTCAGCTTTTTGTTTTAGAACTCGCTTTAGCAATTTTGCCCAAAGCTTGGGGCAGACATATGCTGCGGCGGATTAAGTAGATTTCCTAGGCCAAACGGCAGACGATCAGCCTTGCTGCCGAGGCTATGACGGAACCGCCGGCTGTAAAGTTGATGGCGGCGGAAACTGAATCGTTTGCGTTGATCCAGTTGATGGAATCACCGTAGATCGAGGCGGTTTTGCTGGTGTCGGTGGAATAATTGACGCTGACTAGGGCGTTCTGGATGCGAAGGTCGCTGCGGCCGGAATAGCTCAGCCGTAGCCTGACGCGGATATCATACAGCCCAGACTGCGTTATTTTGATGGTGCCGCTTTGTGTTAGGCTGCCGAAAGGGGCTGTATTGGTGGCTCGGTCGTAGGGGATTTGGAAGAACCCTGAGGAGGGAGGCGTAAACTCTGTGTTTAAGGACCAAATGCCAAAGGCCCCCGGCTTCCAGCCTTGGACGCTTTGCGCATCTAGGGAAGATAGATGCTGGCCTAGTACGTCAACTCTGGCTTCCAGACGGTTGAGCATGGCCGCCGCATCTAAGAAGTTGTCGTTGATATGTTTGATGCTCAAGGGCTCTTCCTCACTTTGGTGACGGCTGAAGGACTTAAATACACTGTGAATTTGCCGAAACATGATAACACTCCTTTTTTATGTCATGCTAACATGGCGCGGCTGTCGGTGTGCTGTCATAAGGCTGTCCATTGCCGATCGAAACAGTATTTTTCGGGGGGCTTTTTCAGTTGACGCTGATCGCCATTTGTGCTAAAATAGACAAGCTTGTTAAGGAAATCCCCGGCGCAATCCTTGTGAACCCAAAGTATTGTGCCGATGTGGAAAGCTTCAACAACCAACAGGGAGAAGTCGCCTAGCTTGGTCGAGGGCGCACGACTGGAAATCGTGTAAACCGCAAAACGGTTTCGAGGGTTCAAATCCCTCCTTCTCCGCCATCAAAAAACGCCCGTAGTTATCGCATTTACGGGCTTTTTTCTTTCTAAAAATGAGAAAGTTTTATCTACTTACTGCACAACTGACTACTTTTTGACTACTTTTCCCCAAACAAAAAAAGGGAGCAAGCATTACACCTCCCCCCCTCCCTCGCATTGTTTTGTTCAAGTCTAGAAAAGAGAGCGGATAGTTTACCGGCATTCTCTTTTGCTTTTTCACTTCTAACACTTTGCACTTCTTTCATTATTAGCTTT
>JBMNTQ010000009.1:0-25079 GCA_050945815.1 Christensenellales bacterium | reverse complement strand
CAGAAACCTGCTGCTACTCGTTTTAGCAGGGGGCGTCGGCCTTTTTGTCGCTTTAGCCTTGCTGCGTATTTTTCTGAAAGTGCCGGTGCGCTTCATTCTCATCGCCGGCTATTGCCTCTGTCTAATCCTTCTCTCCTTCTGTCCGCCCGAAATTGCCACCATCGCTTTCGATGCCGGCGGTGTCACGACCGGGTCCCTCACCGTACCATTCATTATGTCCCTCGGTGTAGGCGTAGCATCGGTCATGGCTAAGAAGAGTTCTCTGTCCAACAGCTTTGGAATATTAGCCATCGCCTCCCTCGGTCCCGTGATATCTATTATGATACTGGGGGTGCTGACAGCATGATTGAAAGATGGTTTAACGGATATTTAGATGTTGTACTGGAAACGCTGCTCTTGCTGGCGCCAATTTTAGTCATTGGAGGCGTCGCCCAAGTATTATTTCTGCGGTTGTCTAAGCGCAAGCTGCTCACTATGCTAAAAGGCATCTTGCTTGCCTTTATAGGCCTGACCATTTTCCTCCAGGGTGTTAACGTCGGCTTTATCCCTGTGGGCAAAGCCTTAGGCGAACAGTTCGCCGCCCTCCCTTACAACTGGATCCTGCTGCCTATCGGCTTTATCCTGGGTTTTGCGGTAACCCTAGCCGAGCCGTCCGTTCAGGTACTTGTCGAACAGATCGAAAAGGTCACTGGCGGTTTCTTGCGCAAAAAGTTGATGCTGGCAACGCTGTGCATAGGCGTAGGCATCTCCATCACCTTGTTTATGCTGAAACTGTTGCTGGGTCTCTCCTTGTGGGTATTTATCGTGCCGGGCTACATCATCGCCTTGTTGCTCACGCTAATCACGCCGCAGGATTTCACCTCCATCGCCTTTGATTCCGGCGGTGTCGCCACCGGAACCATGACAGCCACTTTCCTTCTTTCACTAGCCATAGGCGTTGCCAACCAACTCGAGGGGACGGATTCTCTGCTGGACGGGTTCGGCCTGATTGCCCTTGTGGCGCTGACCCCAATTTTGTTGGTATTAATCCTTGGGCTGATTTATAAATGGAAAACAAAGAAACTGGAACAGCTTGCGCACCAAGCCAAGGAGGTTAACGATGACTAACTCTGGATTAAGCTATCACCTAATCGTCACCATCGTCAGAAAAGGCGATGCCGAAGATGTTGTAGACTGTGCCAAAAAAGCCGGCGCTGAGGGCGGCACCATCTTAACCGGCCGCGGCACGGGCATACACGAAACCATAAAAATTTTCGGCATCCCCTACGAGCCGGAAAAAGAAGTGGTTCTAACCCTTGTACAAAAGAAAATCAGCGAACAAGTGCTGCAAGCCATCTACCAAGGCGTCAGGCTCGAGCAACCCAGTCGCGGCATTGTTTTCATGTTGGACGTGGAAAAAGTGTTAGGAATTTGCCATGCGGAAAATAGTCCGTGCAACCAAGACAATCAATAGTCTTTTCAAAGTCGTACAGACCAGGTTTTTTAATTAAAAAGCAGATAGGCTCCACTCCCCCTGTTTGCCTGCAAAAGCATTGCAGGCCTGATTAAAGGCGTCTATGATGAAAGGCCTCCTTTCTTCCTTTTGCGCGCGTGTCCCCTCCTTCCCGATTGACAGGCCAAGCCAAGTTGTGTAATAATATTTTCAAACAAGAATCTTGGCTCTGTGTGTTGTATGCAAGGAGGGGCTTTTGTGCCACTACAAAGCTTAACACGGTTGTTTTTATGAAAATTCCAGAGGCTTTAGGCTGGGCAACCTCAGTCTAAAGTCTCTTTACTTTTCTATTACAATGGGCAATCTAGTAACATGGAAGGAGTTATTTTGAATGCAGCAATTTCACGCAATCTCTATTGATCAAGCCTTTGAAGCCTGCAACAGTTCTAAAAACGGGCTAACGAGCAGCCAGGCCGATCAATTATTATCAGAACATGGCCCCAACGCCCTCCAGGAGGGAAAACGCAAAACCCTGCTATCCATCTTCCTAACCCAGTTCGCCGACCTCATGATCTGGGTTTTGATTGGCGCAGCGGTTTTATCCGGATTGTTTGGTGAATGGATCGATGCGTTGATTATCGCTTTTGTTGTGCTGATGAATGCGGTGCTGGGTACCGTACAGGAAAGCAAAGCGGAAGCAGCACTGGAAGCGCTGAAGAAGATGGCTGCCCCCACCGCAAAGGTTTTGCGAGACGATGCAATCACCCGCATCCCAGCTGATCAACTGGTGGTAGGCGACGTTGTCTCCCTGGAGGCCGGCGACAGCATCCCGGCAGACCTGCGGCTTTTCGATTGTGTTTCCATGAAAGCAGAGGAATCTGCCCTAACCGGCGAATCCGCCCCGGTTGAAAAGCAGTGCGATGCTTTGTTGGAGGAAGACACCTCTTTAGGCGATCGGGTGAATATGGCCTTCATGAGCACCAGCATCACCTATGGCCGAGGACACGGGCTGGTAGTCGCCACAGGCATGGATACGCAGATGGGCTCCATCGCGGGTCAGCTTTCAGCAGCGGTAAAGGAAACAACGCCCCTGCAAAAAAAGCTAAACCAAATCTCCAATGTCCTATCCATTGGCGTGCTGGCCATTGCCGCGGTCATATTCCTAATCGGCCTTCTAAGCGGCAACGAACCGATCAATATGTTCCTCACCGCAGTTTCTCTGGCCGTCGCAGCTATTCCCGAGGGCATGGTGGCGGTGGTCACCATCGTTCTAGCCTTGGGCATGTCGCGTATGGCGCAGCGGGGGGCCATCATCCGCCGGCTGCCCGCAGTGGAAACCTTAGGCTCCACCCAGGTCATCTGCTCCGACAAAACCGGCACCCTAACCCAAAACCGCATGACTGTCCAGAAAATCTACAGCGATACTCCCGAATTGCTGGTAGACGCTATGGGCCACTGCAACGATTCCACCCTAGACGCAGAAGGCCATCCAATAGGCGATCCTACCGAAACCGCCTTAATCGACTACATTCTACATGAAAATCTCTGGACAGCAGACCAAACTCGCCAACGTGTCCGGGAAGGGGAAATCCCCTTCGATTCCGAACGGAAACTCTCTACCGTAGCCATCACCCACCCAAGCGGTGATGGGCTGCGAGTTTTTGTCAAAGGCGCGCCCGATGTGCTGCTTCGGCGCTGCACCGACGAGGCGCCCTCAAGCGGCCAAGTCGTCCCCATGACAGACCAGCGCCGCAGTCTCCATGAACAAAGCAACGAATCCATGGCACAAAATGCCCTACGGGTTCTGGCGTTTGCCTTCAAAGACGTAGCGCAAGCTGATTTCTCCGATGCTGCCGCCGTGGAAAACAACCTGGTTTTCTGCGGCCTTGTCGGCATGATCGACCCGCCCCGTCCCGAGGCCCGCGATGCCATTTCCGTTTGCCGAAGGGCCGGCGTCCTGCCTGTCATGATCACCGGCGACCATCAATCCACCGCCGTCGCTATCGCCAACGACTTGGGCATCCTGTCCGACGGACGACGCGCCGTAACCGGCAGCGAAGTCCAGAACATGAGCAACGAAGAACTCTATAATCAGGTAGAACACATCGGGGTATATGCCCGGGTCGCGCCGGAGCACAAAACCCGCATCGTTGAAGCGTGGCAAAAGCACGGTAAGATTGTGGCCATGACCGGCGACGGTGTCAACGACGCACCTGCCCTGAAAACTGCTAACATCGGCGTAGGCATGGGCATCACCGGTACCGATGTATCCAAAGGGGCCTCGGATATGGTGCTAACCGACGACAATTTCGCAACCATCGTCACAGCCATCCGCGAGGGCCGCCGGATTTTCGCCAACATCCACAAAACCATCCGCTTCCTGCTGTCCTGTAACGCAGGCGAAGTGCTGGCTATCCTGTTTGCGACCATCATGGGCTGGCACCTCCTCTCTCCGGTACACATTCTCTGGATCAATCTGGTCACCGACACCTTCCCCGCCCTGGCCTTGGGTGTAGAGCCCGCTGAAAAGGACCTCATGCTGCGCCAGCCCATCGACAGCCGCCGACGGTTACTTGCCGGCAAGGACTGGGTCCGTATCTTCCTGATCGGCTTTGCCCAAGCAACTCTGGCAACGGTGGCCTATCTGCTGGGCGGCCAAGGCACGGTAGGCACCAGCATGGCTTTCCTGACCATCTCGTTTTCACAGCTGTTTGCCTCCATCGGCTTCCAAAGCGACCAACACAGCGCCTTTCGCATGAAGCTGAAAGAACATCGGTTCCTTTGGCTGGCCTTCTTCGGGTCCGCCTCCCTGCAACTGATCGTATTCTTTGTCCCGGGGCTGCGCAATCTCTTCCAGCTCAGCGTCCTCAGCGGCGGCCAGTGGCTGATCGTTCTGGGTCTGTGTCTGCTGATGCTGGGCTCCATCGAGCTTATCAAACTCATTGAACGCATACGCAGCAAGCAGGCCTAACAAGCCCTGTGTTTCAAGCGCAAAAAGCGCGGCTTTCCATAAGCCGCGCTTTTCTTGCCCAATCGCACACATCTTTTCCTGTAGGACCCCACAAGCACAATCCTGTCACGCCCTACTCCTGCCCATAACCGGCTTCTATCTCCTTAATCGCAGCATACAGCATCTCGTTAACAGGCAAGCTCAGGCCATGCTTTTTCGCCTTCTCTAACACTGTCCCCGAAAAAAGCTCCACTTCGGAAGGCCGCCTCTCAATCCCGTCCTGCCGCATAGACGGCATCCCCTCCGGATCCAGGGTATCCACCAGCTCAATATAGCCGTCTATATCGTGCTCGGTCAAAAAAACCCCTTCTTTCTCCGCCAGAATCATAACCTCACCCATTGCCTGCCGCATGAGCTCTCGAGGCCGTCCCGGCTGCTGCACTGTACCATAGTTGCCCCGCTCCACCATAACCACCTGGTTCACACCGACATTCAGCATCCACTTGCTCCACAACCGGCGCTTAATATTCTCTTCTCTCATATAGGGAAGCCCTGTTCTGTCAAACAGCTCCTCAATCCTCCCAAGCAGGGGAAGCTTGTCCCGCTCCTCCGGGAAAACCCCGATGCGCAGCTGTCCCATATGGGAATAGGTCAGATGGTTGCCCAGCTTCACAGCGTCCATCCCCTGGGCCACACAATGCAAAACATGCCCATTGCCCAAAGCTTCGCCGATGATCTCCTCGCTGACAATGCCGTTGAGCAAAGACAGGATAATCGTATCTTTGCCCACCCAAGGAGCTGCCTCTCCAATCGCATCAAGCAGGGCCGTGCCTTTCACCGAAAAAATCAATAAATCTGCAGGCCCAACGCCGTCCCCTCCACTAGAAAGCTGGAAGTCCCATCTCTTTCCATTGGAATAAACACCCTGCGTTCTATATTTGGCAATCCTCTCCTCATCCGCAACAAACGTCACAGCCTTTAGCCCCAGCTTGCTCGCAAAATGCTCTCCATACAGCACGCCTAGTGCACCCATGCCAACAATAGCGATGTTTTTTATTTTTTCCATGTCACCCTCACTTGAATCATTATCATCCTCTTTCGCGCCGTATCGCGTCCCATTCCCGCCTAAAACAACAAAAAGCCTTGAAACTCAAGACTTCTTGTCCTAAAACTGGTGCCGAAGGTGGGACTCGAACCCACACATGGTTGCCCATACTGGATTTTGAATCCAGCGCGTCTGCCAATTCCACCACTTCGGCGTATCAACAAAAGATATGTTAGCACATTTTACAGAAGTTTGCAATCTGTTTTTGCTGCTTCCGGTAAAATAGGATGAATTCGCCCCCAGCGTTTTCCACTCTAAACGCCTGTCCAGCCTAGTCGCCCTTGCCTAGCTTCCCCCTCATATTGCGTTTGATTTCTATACGCCTGTGTGGTAAAGTTTTATTATTGAAAATCTATTTAGTAAATATGAAGGGATGTTTTTATGACCAAGCTGGTGGCCATCGACGGCAATAGCCTCATGCATCGTGCATTCTACGCTTTGCCGCCCATGAACAATAAAAACGGCGAACCAACCAATGCGGTATATGGCTTTATCAGTATGCTGTTGAGGCTGCTGGAAGACCATTCACCCACCCATCTTGCTGTGGCCCTGGATAAAAAGGGCCCTACGTTTCGTCATGCCCAGTTCGAGGATTACAAAGCCGGCCGCAAAGAAACCCCGGAGGATCTTGGGTCGCAGTTTGCTCTGCTGAAAAACCTGCTCCGCGCAATGAACATCACAGTCCTGGAATGCGAAAGCTTCGAGGCCGACGATATTCTAGGCGCTCTGGCAAAAATCTGCGAAACAAACCAAATCAGCGCCCTTTTAGTCACTGGCGACAAAGACGCTCTCCAACTCATATCCGACCATACCCGCGTCTTACTCACCCGCAAGGGCATAACGGATACCGTGGAATGCACCCAGGAATGGCTTATGCAAACCTGGCAGCTTACCCCCAGCCAAGTAACGGATCTCAAGGGGCTCATGGGCGATTCCTCCGACAACATCCCCGGCATCCCCGGCGTAGGTGAAAAAACGGCTCTCAAGCTGCTGCATGAATACGGCAGCCTGGAAAACGTCCTCGAACATGCCGGCCAAATCAAAGGAAAGCTTGGCGAAAAGATTGCCGCTAACACCGACCTGGCACGCATGAGCAAAGACATCGCAACCATCCGCCAAGACATCCCTTTAACAATCAGCCTCGAGGACTTAACTTTTGTGATGCCGGGTGCAGAGCATCTTCGCCCGGCATTTGAAGAACTCAGCTTTAAAAGCCTGTTTGAACGCATCACCGGCCAAAACCTTGGGGCCGGCCAGTCCCCAAAAAGCTCCCAGCGGCCTTCTAAAACCATTGTAGTCGAACCGGGCCAACCTATACAATTGGATATCACCGACGGCTCCCTCGTCGCTTTAGACATTGGGGATGACCTAACCGTAGCAGCCCACGAGGAATTGCAACTGCTCTTCCCGATCCAAAAAACCCTGTTGGATACAGGCTGGGAGTTGCCTGACGCCTTGCACGCTCTCCAAAACCACCTGGGCGATACTCCCCTCATCGTGTTCGATTCCAAGCAACTGATGGGACAGCTGTGCAGTTTAAACATCCCGGCCTTCGCCGTAGGTTTCGATATTATGCTGGCCTCCTACGTGTTCCAGCCTGCCTGGCTGGGTAATCGCAAAAAAATATTCCAGGAAATAGGCCTGCAAGATGAAGGCGCAGCCTCTCTCTACCATCTCAAAACCATACTGGAATCAGAATTGCGTCAAAGCAACCAGCTTCCTCTGCTGTACGATGTTGAAATGCCCTTGGCAAATGTTCTGTTCAGCATGGAGCAGGAAGGTTTTGCCGTAGATTTCAATGCCCTCTCCCAGCTGTCTCAGGAATACGCCCATGAAATCGCCCGAGTCTCTAAGGAGATATACAGCCTGTCCGGTGAAACATTCAATATTTCCTCTCCCAAACAATTGGGAGTCGTTCTGTTTGAAAAGCTGGGTCTTCAAGCCGGCAGGAAAACCAAAACCGGCTATTCCACCGACATTGAGGTTCTAGAACGGCTGCTAGACAGTCACCCGGTGATTCCCCTCATCATTCAATACCGTCAACTGACCAAGCTCAAAAGCACCTATATGGACGCACTGGTCGAATTGGCAGGAACGGACGGGCGTATCCACTCCAGCTTCAATCAGGCCATCACGGCCACCGGGCGCATCAGCAGCACAGAGCCCAATCTCCAAAATATCCCGGTGCGCACCGAGCAAGGCCGCGAAATCCGCAGAGCCTTCATTGCCCGCCCCGGCTGGGTTTTAGTCGATGCAGACTATTCCCAAATCGAACTGCGTATCCTGGCGCATTTCTCCGACGACCCGACTCTAATTGATTCTTTCCGAAAAGGGGAAGATATCCACACCCGCACGGCAGCCGAAGTTTTCTCCGTCCCCCAAGAGCTGGTCACACCAGACATGCGTTCCAGTGCCAAGGCCGTTAACTTTGGCATTGTATACGGCATCAGCGATTTCGGACTGGCAAAAAACTTGGGCATTCCCCGCTACCGGGCAGCAGAATACATCACCACATATCTAGAACGCTACCCCGGCGTAAAGAGCTACATGGATGAAGTAGTCGAGCAGGCCAAGCAAGACGGCTATGTCTCCACATTGTCCGGCCGCCGCCGCTATATACCGGAGCTGCACTCAAAAAACTACAACATCCGCCAATTTGGCGAACGGGTTGCTCTAAATATGCCCATTCAAGGAACAGCGGCAGACATCATCAAAATTGCCATGATTCGCGTTTTTCGCGAGCTGGAGCAAAGAAAGCTTACTGCCCGGCTGATTCTGCAAGTCCACGATGAATTGCTGGTGGAAGCGCCGAAAGACGAGGCGGATGCCGTTGCAGCCCTCCTGCAGGATTGTATGCAAAATGTCATGTCCCTGAAGGTCCCGCTGCTAGCCGACGTCCACCAGGGCCTCAACTGGTTTGAAACAAAATAGTGCCTGAAAATCACAGCAAAGGAGTATCCGCGTCTATGCTAATCGGACTCACCGGCGGTATTGCCTCCGGCAAAAGCAAAGTAAGCGCTCGCCTGCGCGACCTAGGCGCCCAGATCGTCTGTGCCGACCAAATATCGCGGGAAGTTGTCCAACCCGGACAAGCGGGAAATCTAGCCTTACAGGAAAGCTTTGGTCAGGCCTATTTCAATGAAAAAGGCGAACTAGACCGCTCCAAGCTCTCCAAGCTGGTATTTTCCCAACCCGATGCCCTCCAGCGGTTAAACGCCGTGCTGCATCCCCTCATCATTCCGGAATCCCTCCGGCAGGCCAGAGAGATCGAAGCGGAAGTGGGCCTGTGTGTGCTGGATGTGCCCCTTTTGATCGAAGTCGGCATGCACCACAACATGGACGAAGTCTGGCTCGTGGTCTGCGACTATGATCTGCGCATCCGCCGTATCATGCAGCGCGACGGCTTGAGCAAAAGCGAAGCAGCAGCACGAATCCACAGCCAACTGAGCGACGACCAGCGCCGCGCTTGCGCAGACTATATCATCGATAATTCTGGCGATTTTGAACAGACAAAAATACAAATAGACGCCCTTTGGAAGCGTGCTCTTGGAAAGGTATCATATGAGCAGACGAAATAAAAAGCCTAAAGTGTTGCTGATTTTTATTTTAATCGCCCTCATGCTGGCCTTGGGCATTGTAGGCTACCAGCTGGCAGAAAAGTATTTCTACAAGCTAGACTACCCAGACGAAATCAGCAAATACGCAGCCGAGTACGGTCAGGATCCCTACTTGGTCGCTTCCGTCATCTATGTAGAAAGCAAATATCAAGTCGATGCGGTATCTCCCAAAGGCGCTAGCGGGCTGATGCAGATCATGCCGGACGTAGGCCAATGGATCGCCGAAAAGCTGGGCGAGGAAGACGACTACACAGAATCAAGCCTGTTCGACCCAGCCACCAACATCCGTTATGGCTGCTGGATGCTGGATTTTCTCGACGAACGCTATAACGGCAATCTCGAGTTGATGCTGGCAGGTTACAATGCCGGCATCGGCAATGTGCAAAAATGGCAGTCCAACCCAGACTACAGCAGTGATGGCACCAATCTAGATGTCATCCCCTTCCCCGAAACAGAAAACTACATTCAAAGGGTTAAAGATTCTTATGCAATATACAAAAGGCTCTACAACAATCTCTAAAAAAATCCTCTGTTTGGTGCTGGCGTTGCTAAGCGCCGCCATCATGGTCGGCTGCAACATCGATTCCCTGCCCGGCGCAACAGAAACGCCCCCAATCACCGCCATTCCCAGCGAATCGATCAGTATGCCCACAGACGGCCATCTGAAGGTATCCATGCCCCTCAGGCCCGATTCGCTCAATCCGCTGGACGCAGTGACGGCCGAGATGGTTTCCCTGCTCTCCCTAGTCTATGAAACGCCGATAAAGCTGGGAGCAAACGGTGAACTATCTCCGTCTCTTTTTACCAAGTGGGAAAAACAGCCAGACGGCAGCTACCTCTTCTCCCTGCGCGAAGAGGTAGCCTGGCATAACGGCACCGTCCTCAGCGCAGATGATATCATCTACACCCTAGAACAAATCCAGCAACGGGCAACAGAAGGTACCCCCTGCATCTATACCGAATGTTTGAGCCAGATCCAAAGCTACGAAAAGACTCAGGACGGCGCCCTGCGCATCCTGCCAAAAAACGGTCTGGTCCTGCTTCTCTATACCCTGAATTTCCCGGTACTGCCCCAAGGAGACAGCGCAGGTTCACTGCCGGTTGGAACCGGCCCATACCGCGTAACATCCTACACTCCCGAAGCCTCCATGGAACTTTCCTTCCATCAGGAATGGTGGCACAGCACCCCCTCCATCACGCAAATATCCGCGCTGTGCATGAAAGATTCCAGCGCAGCATCTTCAGCGTTCGAAAATGGCGACATCCATCTTCTCTATGCCGATGAAATCAATGCCGCTACCTACAAGCAAGGCGGCGTCAACACCCTGCGAGAAGTCCCAACCCTCTACTACGACTATCTCGCCCTGAATTTCAGCCACCCTAATCTTGCAAACAAAACCATCCGCCAAGCCCTTGCCTATTCGCTAGACAAAACAGCCCTCATTACCCGCGCCTACTCCAACCACGCAGTCGCTGCAGACTGGCCCATGCTGCCCGGCTCCTATCTCAGCGACATTCGCTATACCTACACTCCTGCCAACAGCAAAGAAATCCATTCTCTGCTCGCTTCTGCAGGCTATGAAGACAGAAACCAAGACGGCATCCTGGAAAACGCATCCATGCAACCCCTGTCCTTCTCTATTCTGGTGCAAAGCGATGTGCTAAACACCTCCATGACGGATATGGCCGACGCCATCCAGCGCCAACTGGAACATACAGGCTTCGATATCACGATCGAAGCTGTCTCCTATAGCGACTACACCGGCCGGCTCAATGCAAGAGATTTCGATTTGGCGCTGGTCAGCACCTACCGCTCCAACACCCCAGACCTTTCCCCCTTCTTAGCTTCAGGAGGCCCGCTGAATTTCGGCAGCTACTTCGATACCGAAATGTCAGCCCTGCTCAGGGCTGCGTCCGCAGCAGACGAAAGTGATTTTCAGGGCGCTATGCAATCTGTCCAGAAAAAATTCGTACAAGACCTGCCCCACATAAGCCTGTGCTTCAAAACCCGGTCACTCCTCCATCACCAGTCCCTGCAGGGTATAAACGAACTGCTGGATCCAACTATTTTCAACGAAATACACACTTGGTATATCCTGGATAATTGATGCCTGAAATCATCCCGCTCAAAACTGCCGGCCAAGCCCCCCCGCCACAGTGCGTCAAACCGTTTGCCGGCTTTTCTGCCTTCTTTTGACAGCTCCCCACCATAGCATAAACATCTATTCCCCCTCTTTGCGCAAAAAATAAACGCCGGCTGCACCTTCGCAATCGGCGTTTACTCTATTATTTTTTGCAATACACTCCATCAGGCTTTGCTCTCTGCTTTTCCAGCAAATGCTCTAGGGTTATGTTGTCGATCACATCGTTTATGGCAACCGATAACTGCTCCCAAATCTCCAACGTCACGCAGTCCTCCGCCCGTCCGCATTGGTTTGGCTCGTCCTCCATACAGGACACCGGTACCATCTTGCCCTCAATCTGGCGCAGTATCATGCCTACAGTATACTCCTCAGGGTTACGCGCCAGCTTATACCCGCCTTGGGCTCCTCGGGCGCTTCGTACAAACCCTGCCCGGCTCAGCGAGATAATAATCTGCTCAAGATATTTATTGGATATTTCCTGCCGTTCTGCGATGCTTTTGATGGTAATATATCCATCCTCCTCATACCGCTCCGCCAAATCCAGCATCAGCCGAAGGGCATATCGGCCTTTTGTAGAAATTTTCATCACATCACCACCCTATTATAGACTATTATACTATGAAAACATAGGCTAATACAAGATGCGATGCTGGTGAAATCAGAACTTACGGTAAAACACGGATTTCGGCGCGACCACCTGCCAAACAAAAAAGCCGGCATATGCCGGCTTTCTAGCCTCTATCTCTGATCCAATGGAATATAATTCTTCCTTTTGGCTACAGCCTTGTAAGCTGGCCGAATAATCTTGCCGCTGTTGATCAGCTCCTCCATACGATGCGCCGCCCAACCGGCAATGCGCGCAATGGCAAACAACGGGGTATACAACTGCAACGGCAGATCCAACATGCTGTAAACAAAGCCGCTGTAAAAATCCACATTCGCGCTGACGCCCTTATAAATCTGCCGTTTCTGGCTAATCACTTCAGCTGCTTTCCTCTCCACCAGCGTATATAGCTGAAATTCGTCTATACGGCCTTTTTCCGCAGCCAAGCTGCGCACAAAGCCTTTAAACACATTGGCCCGCGGGTCGGACAAGGAATACACGGCGTGGCCCATTCCATAAATCAGCCCGGCACGGTCAAATGCTTCTTTATTCAGCAGCTTAATCAGATAATCCTCCACCAGGCTCTCATCCTGCCAGTCCGCAATATCTTTTTTGATGTCCTCAAACATCTGTACAACCTTGATGTTCGCGCCGCCATGCTTGGGCCCTTTTAAAGAACCCAATGCTGCAGCCACCGCAGAATATGTATCCGTCCCGGAGGAAGTGACCACATGGGTCGTAAACGTCGAGTTATTTCCGCCCCCATGCTCCGCATGCAAAACCAAAGCCACATCCAAGATCCGCGCTTCCAAAGGCGTATACTTGCGATCCGAGCGCAAAATCCGAAGAATATTTTCCGCAGTAGATAGTTCAGGCTTGGGCGCATGGATGTACAAGCTTTTGCCGTCATGGTAGTGACGATAAGCCTGATAACCATACACCGACAACAGAGGGAACAGTGCAATCAACTGCAGCGACTGGCGCAGCACATTGGGCAGCGACAAATCATCTGCACGGTCGTCATAAGAATACAAGGTCAGCACACTTCGCGCCAGCGTGTTCATCATATCCTGGCTGGGCGCTTTCATAATAATATCCCGAACAAAACTAGTAGGCAAAGAACGATAGTCGGCCAAGGTTGCATTGAAACGGCACAAAGCGTCCTGATTGGGCAGTTCGCCAAACATCAAGAGATACGCAACTTCCTCAAAGCCATACCGCTCCTCCTGAATAAAGCCCTCCACAATCTTCTCCACATCGATGCCGCGATAGTAGAGTTTTCCTTCGCAGGGCCGTTCTTCGCCGTCCACCATCTCATTCGAACGTATCTCCGATATCTCCGTTAATCCGGTTAATACGCCTTTTCCGTTCAGATCCCGTAAGCCCCGCTTTACGTTGTGCTTTGCGTAAAGCGCAGAGTCAATCGCGCTGTTCTTCTCACAAAGAGCCGCAAGTTCCACTATTTCTGGAGTAATTTGTGTAAATCGATTGCTCATCTGCTTCTCACTTCCTTTGTATAAACATTCATCTATTATAACAGTATAGCATAGCCATGGATTCTTAAAAAGTTTTTTTCTCAAACATCTTTTAGTCTTTACATGTTTTTTAAAAAACAACACCTCTAATTTGAAAGCATCCATGTGCGTCACCATCATCCGACCGCTCTTCGCGAAGCCATACCAACAACAAGGCTTCCGCCAAGCTTTTCGTCGGTCGACCAGCAGCCAGCCATACCATCCACGGCTTCCAAACTAAAGAAGGAACAGCCATGAAAAGGCTGCTCCTTCTTTAACATTAAAGTAAGAACCCTTATTCGCCTTTGGGGCCAGCGTCCACGATCTCTTTGGGCATATCCTTATATTTTGCAAAGTTCTTTGCAAAACGGGATGCCAAATCTTTCGCAGTTGCATCATAGGCCGCTTTATCTTCCCAAGTATTGCGGGGGTTTAAGATATCAGCAGGAACTTCGGGGCAGGAAGTCGGAACATAAACGTTGAAGTTCTTATCCAACACAAACTCAGATTTCTCCAAGTCGCCGTTTAATGCAGCGGTCACGATCGCCCGGGTATATTTGATGCTCATACGGCTGCCCACGCCATATTTTCCGCCGGTCCAGCCGGTGTTGATCAAATAGACATTGGAATCATACTCATCAATTTTCTTGCCCAGCATATCAGCATAGATGCTCGGGTTCAGCGGCAAGAAGGGTGCGCCAAAGCAGGTGGAGAAGGTTGTTTGCGGCTCCACAATGCCCCTTTCCGTGCCGGCCAGCTTGGAAGTATAGCCGGAAACGAAATGATACATCGCCTGCTGCTTGGACAGTTTTGCGACAGGAGGCAACACGCCGAAAGCATCGGCAGTCAAGAACACAACGGTTTTCGGATGGCCGGCCACACCGGGAATCAGAGCGTTGGGAATGTATTCCACAGGATAACCCACCCGAGTATTCTCAGTCAAAGAATCATCATCATAATCAGGCTGGCGGTTTTCAGGGTCAATAACCACGTTTTCCACCAGAGCGCCGAAGCGAATCGCATCCCAAATCTGCGGCTCGTTTTCATAGGTCAAGTTGATGCATTTTGCATAGCAGCCGCCCTCTACGTTGAACACGCCATGATCAGACCAACCGTGCTCGTCATCACCGATGAGCTTGCGGTCAGGGTCAGCAGACAAAGTAGTTTTGCCGGTACCGGACAAGCCGAAGAACAGAGCAACATCCCCATCTTTGCCCACGTTGGCAGAGCAATGCATGGGAAGAATGTTTTCCTTGGGCAATACGTAGTTCATGATGGCAAAAACGCTCTTCTTCATTTCGCCGGAATACTGGCTGCCCGCCACTAAAACCACCCGTTCTTTGAAGTTCACGACAATAGCAGCTTCACTGTTGGTTCCATCAATCTCCGGAATAGATTTGACGCCAGGCGCACAAATGATGGTGAAGTCCGGCGCAAAGCTTTTCAGTTCTTCTTCGGTAGGACGAACCAGCAGTTGGCGAATAAACAGGTTCTGGCTGGCCATTTCGTTAATAACGCGGATATTCTGCCGATAGGACGAGTCCGCACCAGCAAATCCATCAAATACAAATACGTCGCGGTTTTGCAAGTAGGAAACCAGACGGGTGTAAATCTTGTTATAGTTTTCCTCGCTAATCGGAACGTTTACTTTACCCCAATCGATATCGGCTTGGGTGCTCTCTTCCTTCACCACAAAACGATCCTCAGGCGAACGCCCCGTGTATTTCCCGGTCGTAACGCACAATGCGCCATTTTCTGCTAGAATGCCCTCGCCGCGCTCCAAAGCCTTTTCCACCAAACGAGAAGCAGGCAGGTTAGTGTAGACATTTTTCGGTCCGATGATTCCTAAATTCTCAAGATACTGAACCATAAATTTCTCCCTTCGTAACTTATACTAATTTTAAATTTGTAAACATCTTAAAGCAGCTTTATATAATTTCTGCACATTTCCCATTGTAACTTATTCTATAACAAGAGTCAATTTTATGCAACATATTCTTTTTAATCTTGCAAATTATTCTGCACGTCCAACAAAGCGTTGCTCAAGGCGGCAAACTGTGAAATATCCAATCTTTCCGCACGCTCGGCAGGCGAAATATCTGCCTGCTCCAAAGATGCCAGCGCGATGTCTTTCGCAAATGCCGCGCTTAGGTTGTTGGCAATGGTCTTACGGCGCTGAGCAAAGCATGCCTTCACTACCCCAAACAAAAACGCCTCATCCCGCACAAAAACCCCGCTATCCCTACGCTCTAGCCGAACCACCACCGAATCCACCTTAGGCTTGGGGTAAAAGCAGGTAGGCGGAACCCGCAGCACAACCTTAGCCTGCGTATAATACTGTACCGCCAGCGACAAAATCCCATAGTCCTTGCCCCCCGGTCCGGCCGTCATACGCTGAGCAACCTCCTTCTGCACCAAAACAGATATCGTCTGAGCCGATGGGATCTCCAGCAAGCGCATCAACACAGCCGTACTAATGTAGTATGGCAAATTTGCCACAACCTTAAAAGGCCTGTCCAAATGCTGTGTTGTCAGTTGCCCCAAATCCACTTTCAAAGCATCCCCATGCACCACCGTAACATTCTCAAGGCCGGATAACGTTTCCCCCAACACAGCCACCATGCCCCGATCCAACTCAACAGCCAACACCTTCGCCGTTCGTGCGCATAGCTCCCGGGTCAAGGCGCCTGCCCCCGGCCCAATCTCCAAACAAGAATCCTCGCTGCTCAATGCGGCGCAATCCACAATACGCTCCAGCATATTCTGATCCACCAAAAAATTCTGCCCCAACTGCCGCAGCGGCGTAACCGAATGGCGCGCAAAAAGTTCCATCAATTCCCTCTTGGAAGTCAGCTTCATAAATCCCTCCTGATCATCCACTAAAATGCTACACCACTCTGCTCCCGGTTGCAAGTAAAATCAACATGTTCCAACCATCTTTCTTCTCGAAAAAGGCGCCGCCCAATATAAGGGCAGCGCCGTGTTTGTGTCCGAATAAGAATTGGGCGTTTTTTCTATTTGCACGCTTCCTTCAATATCTCCAGGTCCTTTTTAAGCAGGTCAATATAGTTCTCATTCTGCAGGCGCAAGGGCAGCCTGTCATAGAAGTTCTCCAGGTGAATCCAGCCGCTATAATTCTTCTTTTTCAAGAAATCCATAGTGCCGTAGAAGTTAGAATCCCCCTCGCCCAGCAACGTACTGCTATAAACTTTGTTCAAGCCATCCTTCACGTGAATCTCCGGATACAACAGGTCATACATCACCTCCAGCATTTCCAGCTGATCCCAGTCCATATTCACAATATAATTCTGGGAATCATAAAATGCCTTAAAGTTCTCCCGTCCCACCAAAGCAAACAGCTCATCATTCTTTGCCCGGGTCAAAAGGTTCTCCGTCGCAATCACAACATTGCCTTCCTTTGCCAAATCGCAAGCATACTGCAAAGCAATAGCAGTGGTTTCCAGCTCTTCATCGGTCTTAATGAAGCCGTCTGCAAAGCTGGGCATCATAATCATATCCATTTTCATGTCGATAGCCGCTTCCACCGACTTCTCGATGATATCATATACGATCTTGCCCTTCTCGCTGTCCTTAGGGTTGCGCAGGCCATAGAGGTCAAACTCGCAGATCGCCATTGAGGGCAGCGCCACGCCATATTTTTCGCTCTCTTCCATGTAGAAATCCCGGAACCATTTCTGAGAAAGCATGAACCCCCGCTCATAGGATACAAAAGGCAATTGCAGGCCTTCCAGCCCCACTTCCTTGGCCAGCTTCAGGCTGCCGATTCCGTTGCCCGGTAACGCCCATTCACACGCTCCGAATTTAACATCCAACATAAATAGCCCTCCTCGTCTCATATAGAGTTATATTTTAATACGAATATTGTGATGCAAATACTGTAATACGAATACTGCAATACGAATAAAAAACAGGAACCAAATTTAAAGAATCCAAAGAAGCAAACAAAAGAATCGCTATAAATATCGATAAAACTATTAAATTAATTTTATCTTAATCCTTAGTGCTTGTCAATTTATTATTATCTTTTCACAAAAAAAGCAATATAGTATACATCTCGCAAAACAACAGTCTCCTCCCCCTTCGCCATCCCTCCCTTCCCGCTTCGACCAAGCCGCATTCTGTCTTCCAATAAACAGCACACCTGTGATATAATAAAAAATATCGAACAGCAACGGAGGAATATAGTTTATGCTGGTTGCCATCAAATATTGTGGCGGGTGCAATCCCTATTACGATCGGTCGGCTCTGGTACAACGTCTTAAGCAGGAATTAAGTCATGAAGTGGAGTTCGCTCCCCCCGGAACTGTCGACTGTGATGTAGGCGTAATCATCAGCGGCTGCGTACGCCGTTGCATCCTGCAAAACGTGTTTCGTGCCAAATACGGCAGCGTCTATGTCACCAAGGACGAAGATTTCCATCAAACCGTTTCGTTTATTCGTCAGGCCAAAGAAAAATGGCAAGCCGACCACCCAACCGAATAGCTCCTCCGTCGTCCGCACAAAATTCTTTGCCCGTCTTCCAGTTGACAAGCAATGTCAATTGAAGTATAATGTTTTTTGTGCCAAATGACCGTGCGCCCGTAGCTCAGCGGATAGAGTGCCCGGCTACGAACCGGTAGGTCAGGGGTTCAAATCCCTTCGGGCGCACCACATAAGAAGAGGTCAAAAATATTTTTATTTTTTGACCTCTTCTTATTTGTGCTTTGCGCCCGTCGACCGCTCCACCCCAAGTGGATTTAACACCCTCGAGCAGCTTGCTATACGCCGCAATTCGGGGTATATTGGTATTAGCGGTACATTCATGATTTCAAAAGCAGACATGAGGGGGGCTCGGATATGGCACTAAAGCTCAAGCGTGTATACGATCCACCGCAGGAGAGCGACGGATTACGCGTGCTGGTAGATCGACTTTGGCCCAGAGGGCTCTCCAAAGAAAAGGCTCGTTTAGATGGATGGGTGAAGGCTTTAGCCCCCAGCAGTCAGTTGAGAACGTGGTTTGGACATAAGGCAGAAAACTTTGAAGCCTTTGCCACCCTTTATCAGGCTGAGCTGGATGCCGACCCCGGGGCGCAAGACGCTATCAGACAGCTTCTTATACAGAGCAAAGCCGGCACCGTCACCCTGCTGTATGGGGCAAAGGATGACCGTGTCAACCACGCCGCTGTCTTGATAGCGTACATGGACGGCCTTGCGAAACAGGTAGACTATACCGATTAAATGGTGCGCAAACTTTGCTTGAGTTCAAAAACCTTTTTCCCACGGTTTCTTCAGCAGCGTCACGCTGCACCCACATTCGCAAGCTGTTTAGGCAATTTTCAAATCTTCTTTGCCCGAAATCCGCTTTATCTATAGAGCGCATCCCTCTTCCGCCATAATCAATGCGAAATTAAACGATACATGCCTAACAAAAAGGCTGATTTTGCCTATCCAAGAGGTTCATCCTGTTCGTCTTTTACTGAATAAATGCTGCGAATCATGTTCTATCGTTCACAGCATCCCCGCTTCTTTCCCCATTCTCTCAAATAAAATGGCAAGCACCTTTCCTTGCGGTGCTTGCCATTGTTTACATGAAGCTGCGTATCTCTCCGGCTATTTCGGCCGCCTTCCATTATAGCCGGCCGCATTTCAGGCTCCATCTCGGCACAATCCTCAAAGTTCACCCTTCATACGCTGGGCATCCCGTATCATTTCCGAAGCATGAGACAACGAAAGCTCGCTCTGTCCGCCAAACATCCGGGCAATCTCGTCCTTTCGCCCTTCCTCATCCAGCAAAACCAACTCCGTGCTGGTCTCCTGTCCCTGAATTGTTTTCACAATAGCAAAATGCCTATCCGCCATAGACGCAATCTGGGGCAAATGGCTCACACAAATAACCTGACGCTGCCTGCCGATATGCGCCAGCTTCCGCGCCACCATGCCCCCAATCTTCCCGCTAATACCCGTATCGATCTCATCAAATATCATGCAAGGAATGTCATCCAGGCCGGCAGTCATATACTTAAACGCCAACATCACCCGCGACATCTCGCCGCCAGACACCACCTTAGATAGAGGCTTCGGCGGCTGGCCAGGGTTGGTAGACAGCATAAATTCCATCCTGTCTAATCCGTTTGCAGTAAAGGCAGCATCTTCCATAGAAGGCAGCGGAGCAAACTCCACCTCAAACACCGATTTAGATAGCCCCAAGTCATGAAGCTGCGCTAAAATGCCGCTGCAAAAACGCTGGGCTGCTTCTTTTCTCGCTGCCGACAAGGCCTCGCTGGCCTCATACAGTTCCATACACAACGCCTCGTGCTGGGCCTGCAATTCCTGCATCCGTTCCCGGCTGTTCTCCAGCGAGAAAATTTCTTCCTGTATTTGTTCCCGATAAACCAACAACCCAGAGATATCATGGCCGTATTTTTTCTGCAACCGATGCAGCAGCGAAAGCCGCTCCTCAATCTGCTGCATACGCCCCGGCGAGAATTCCAGCCCGTTTTTCTGGTTGCGAAGCTCCAGAGCAATATCCTCCAAGTTAAAATAAGTTTCCTCCAGCCGCTTAAACAGAGCCTGATATTCCTGGCTGAAGTCGGCTATTCCAGCCAGCGCGCTTCTGGCATCCGCCACGCAATCCAAAATAGGCCGCGTCTGGCCGCCGGCATACAACAGCGCAAAGCTTTCGTCTAAGGCCTTGGCCACTTTCTCCGAGTTAGACAAAAGGGCCAGTTCCTGAAGCAAAGCTTCCTCCTCCCCCTCGGCAAGCTCCGCCTCGTCCAGCTCTTCAGACTGCCGGTTCAAAAGCGCCAAGCGCTCCTCCCGATCCTCCAAGGCTAGCCCTGCTCGAATCTCCTGCTCCACTTGACGAAAACGCCGGTACAACTCCCCCACCTGACGTTTATGCGGCAGAACCTCTTGATGCGCATATCTGTCAATAAATCTCCCATGGGTTTTGGGGTTCAACAGCGACTGATGCTCGTGCTGGCCATGGACATCCACCAGCAAATCGCTGATCTGCTTGAGGGTAGACAGCGGTACAATCCGCCCATTCACCCGGCACACGCTCTTGCCCTGTGAATTCAGCTGTCTGAACAAAATCAAAGCGTCCTGCTCCGGCACAATCCCATTTTCCAAAAGTATTTCGTCCATAACCCTGCCAGAATAATCGAAAACCGCCTCCACAGTGGCGGCTTCCTCGCTATATTTAATCAAAGAACGGTCTGCCCGCTCTCCCAACACCAAGTTCATCGCATCGATGATAATGGATTTTCCCGCCCCCGTTTCACCGGTCAGCACATTCAAGCCGGGCGCAAAATCCACTTCCAGCTTGCTGATAATGGCAATATTATGGACGGATAAATGCTGCAACATGAAACCGGTCTCCTTATCTCATAAGCTTGGAAAAATGCTCGCTCAAAGCCTTCATGTCCGTATTCTCACTGCAAGCGACAAAAATCGTATTGTCTCCCGCCAGCGTCCCGATCACAGAAGGAAGCTCCATCGCATCAATCGCCTCCGCAGCCCCATTCGCACTGCCGGACAGCGTATGAATCACGATCAGGTTCCCCGTATACTCAATCGAAACCACCGATTGCGCGAATATCTTCAAAAAGCGTTTAATCATCCCGGATTCATTTCTCTCACCGGTATCATATTTATAAACCCCGTCCTTAGACAAGGTCTTGATCAAGCGCAATTCCTTAATATCTCTGGATACAGTAGCCTGCGTCACATGAAACTTGTTCTGCCTTAAATATTCCGCAAGCTCCTCCTGGGTCTCCACCTCATACTTTTTTATCAAGTTTAAAATCATCGCATGTCTGGCCGTCTTCATTGTTCGCCCTCCATCCTAGCCTTCTTACTCCGGCAATTTACCCTGCATCAGGGCAAAGAAATCGTATTCCTTCAAACGTATGAATTTCGCCCGCTCCTGGGCACAACAGATGCTGACAGGCCCATCAATCCGGCACCCTCTCTGTCCGTCAAACGCTACGTACGCTTCCTTACCCCGCCGAATATCTACAGAAATCTCAATCTTCGAATCTCTGGAAACCACCAAAGGCCGTACGCTTAAAGTATGAGAACAAGCAGGCGTAACCACCACGCAATCCACATCCGGGCATAGCAGAGGGCCGCCGGCCGACAGAGAATAAGCCGTCGATCCGGTGGGCGTCGCCACGATCACGCCATCTCCGCAAACAGTCTGATAATAGCTTCCGTTTATCTGTATCTGCGCCGATATAATTCGAGAAAACTGCTTGCGCACCACGGCAACCTCATTGACAGCCAAAAAGCTCCTATCCCCGTGCTGTGCCCGCAGCAAGAAGCGGCTATCGTAGCTATATTCTCCTTCCAGAAGCCGCCGGGCAGCATAGGCAAGGTTGTCCGTCTCCACCTCCGACAAAAAACCAATCTGCCCGAGGTTTACGCCTAAAATAGGCACATCATAAACAGCAGCCACCCGGGCCACGCTTAAAATCGTCCCATCCCCGCCCAATACCACCACAACATCAATACTGGAAAAAAACTCGCAGGAAGCCCCCGTTTTATCGTTCAATTCGTCCAGCGATTCCGGCAAAAAGGATCGGGCCTCGCCCTGCAAAAGCTCCTTTAAGTGCTGAAACGCTCCCAGGCTCTTATCAATATGAATATTGGCAACAATACCAATACGCAATCACTCTCACCGCCACACTATAATAATTTATTATACCGTTGTTTGTATATATTTTCAATGCAAATTCGCCCAAACTTCGCCTTGCAAATCTGCTGCTTTTTAAAGCGTCCCATGGGCTGCCGCCACACAGCTCTCAATTTGGGCATGGTTCAACCCAACTCCGGGCTGCTTTTTTACATGAAGAAGGAACTCGATGTTTCCTTCCGGCCCCTTAATCGGCGAAAAATCCAGCCCGGCAGCAATAAGCCCCATCTGCTCCACCGCTTCCACAATGCCGCCGATCACTCCAATATGCACCGATGCCTCCCGCACCACGCCATTTTTCCCCACCGCATTCCTGCCCGCCTCAAACTGGGGCTTAATCAAGGCGACAATCTCTCCCCGCTCATCCAAGCAGGCGGATATCGGCGGCAACACCAGCTTCAACGAAATAAACGAAACATCCACCGACACAAACGCCAGAGGAACATCAAAAGCATCCGGCGTAAGCAAGCGCGCGTTGGTACGTTCCATCACAACCACCCGCGCATCACTGCGCAGTTTATAGTGCAGCTGTCCATATCCCACATCCACACAATACACCCGGCTCGCCCCCTGCTGCAGCATACAATCTGTAAACCCGCCGGTCGATGCACCAATGTCTGCGCAAAGCTTCCCAGTCAAGTCAATCTGAAAAACTTCCAGCGCCTTCTCCAGCTTATAGCCTCCCCGGCTAACATAGCGCTGCTTCTCCTTGACTAAAATCCGGTCTGTCTCCTTTACCTCATAAGACGGCTTCATAGAACGGTCGTTCACCAAAACATCTCCAGCCATCACCGCAATTCGAGCCTTCTCCCGGCTTTCAAAATAGCCTTGCTCTGCCAAATAGCTGTCCAGTCGTTGCCTGCTTTTCCCTCTCATCGATCCCGCTCCAACTGTCGCCGGGCCAGCTCACACAAAAAATCCGCCCGCCTAAAAAAAACACCGCGCAAAGCCTCCTGCGCTTGCTCGGTCCGCTCTTTCGCTAAAGCACGGCTCTTGTCCATGCCATACAGTTTCGGAAACGTCAGCTTGTCCGCCTCCCGATCCTTCCCAATGGATTTGCCCAAAGCTTCCTCCTGGCCCACAACATCTAATATATCGTCAACAATCTGGAATGCCAGCCCCAGATTTTCCCCATAAACCGCCACAGCCTCCCGCTCGGCCGAAGCAGGGTTACACAACAACAGCCCAGCGTCCAGTGCCGCGCTGATCATCGCTCCGGTCTTCAAACGGTGGATCGCGTAAAGTTCTGTCTCCTCCAATATCCGCCCCTCCGCTTCAATGTCCAAGCATTGGCCGGCAACCATGCCCCCAATCCCCGCGCCTCGGCTCACCCGGCAAGCTGCCGCAATGTGCGCCTGCATATTCTCGGGGTAGCGGGCGGCATTGCCCAGCAGCGTATCAAAAGCACAGGACAGCAACCCATCCCCAGCCAAGATAGCCATCGCCTCCCCAAAGACCACATGACAAGTCGGCTTGCCCCGCCGTAGCGTATCATTGTCCATTGCAGGCAAATCGTCGTGGATCAAAGAATATGTGTGAATCATCTCCAGTGCGCAGGCGATCGGCAGCGCCTCTTGCCTATCGCCGTCCAGCAACGCATTGGCCGCCAAGCAAAGAGTTGGGCGCAATCGCTTTCCGCCCCCTAAAAGGCTATAGCGCATCGCGTCCCCCAACGGCGAAACGGTGTCCACAGGAATAACATCCTGCAAAGCTGCTTCAATATGCTCCGCGTATTCCTCCTGCTTCTGTAAAAAATCCACGATTATTCCTCCATGTCCTGAAAAGAAGTCTGAACCATCTCGCCGTCCTTCTCCTGCAACATAGAAATCCGGCTCTCATACTCATTCAGCGTCTTATTACACCGTTTATAAAGGTCCATCCCCTGCTCATACAGCGCCATGGATTTCTCAAGGTCGTCCTCCTGCTCCAAACGCTGCACAATATCCTCCAGATCCTTCATGCCCTGCTCCAAGCTCCATGTTTTTTTCGTACCGCCCAACCGCTTATTCTCCTTCCTTTTCAGCAAGCTTCGCCTCCACCACCAAAACCTTTGCGCTGCCATCCTGCATAATCAACTGCGCCTCTTGTCCTGGCTCCAATTGGCAAGCCCGGGTTTTTACAGCGCCGCCTGCCCTAACTATAGCATATCCCCTGCCCAGCACAGCACGCGGGCTTAGGGTGCGCAGGGCCACATCAAGGTTCCCCAGCGTAGCCCGCTTTCTGCGCGCGCAAGCCTCAACGCGCAACATCAACAGTTCATGCAAGGCATCCAACCGCTGCATAGATTGCTGCAACCAGCCTTGGGGCTGCAACGTAGCCAGCATCCGGGCAAACCCCGCTAAATGATGCCGCTTTTCCAGCAAGCGCATAGTCAACCCGCTACCAAGCCGCCTGCGCTTTTGCTCCAGCCCCTCCAGCAAATCATTCTTCAATGGCAAAGCCAACTCCGCCGCAGCCGAGGGCGTAGGAGAACGCAAATCTGCTGCAAAATCAGCCAGAGTGAAATCCGTCTCATGCCCCACAGCCGAAATCACCGGCACCGGACAAGCGGCAATCGCCCGCACCAGCGCCTCGTCATTGTATGCCCACAACTCCTCCATCGAACCGCCACCGCGGCCCAATATGATCAAGTCTACATTTTTATTCTGTCCGAAATAGTCCAGCGCAGCCACCGATTCCTCCGCCGCTCCCTCTCCCTGCACCTTAACCGGATAAAGGACGATCTCAACGCCGGGAAACCGCCGATTAGCAACGTTGATAATATCCCGAATCACAGCGCCCGTCGGCGAAGTGATCACGCCTAGCCGCTCCGGCAAAAACGGAAGGGGCCTCTTGCGCGCCGCATCAAACAAGCCCTCCATCTCCAGCTTGTGTTTAAGCTGCTCAAAAGCCAGCAAAATATCTCCCTGGCCCTTTAGCTGTACCGTCTGTACAACAATCTGAAACTGTCCGTCCTTCTTATACAAAGCTGCCGAGCCCCGAAGAACAACCCCCATCCCATTCTGGGGCAAAAAATCC